>JAJFFE010000361.1 GCA_021776775.1 Planctomycetota bacterium
CCTCGTTCACGCGCCCAACGACCTCGCGCGGCAGCGCCGCGTGGGTGAATCGATACCGCGTAAGCGAACTGTCCACCGGCTCGACCACCCGAGATCGTTCCAAGTCGTCGAGTGCTTCGTCTAGTTCTTCGTCCGATCCGACGAGTGCCGCGAGTGGATCGATGTCGAACTCGACTCCGAGCAGCGCTGAGAAGTCGAGCGTCGCGCGGCTCCCTTCCCCCACCGACGCCAGACGCGCCTGCACCAATTCGTCGTAGCCGACCGGGATCGAAGAAACTCGGCTTTCGAGGTCGAAGTCGGCACTCACGCGCCAGGTCGTACCCTCACGGCGGAATGCGGCGTCGCCCTCGAGCGCGCGCAGCGTCTCGAGTACCGCTCCGGGCTGTCCGCCGGTGTGCGAACGCAGTATCTCGGCGAGGCCCGGGACGTAGTCGCGATGGTTCGACCCCGGGAACGTCTCGCTGATCAAGGCGTCGATGTCCGACGCTTCGAACGGGGCCAAGTCGATCGACTCGACGGCGAGGTCGCCACTCAACAGCGGATCGACGACGGCACGCTCCGACGCCAATCGATCATCGTGAGACTCTCGGGCGACGAGCGCAGCGAGCGCCAATCCGTCGGAGCGCACCCGTCGCAACACTCCCTCGAGGATCTCGAGCGATCGAGCATCGGCGCGGCCGATGTCATCGATCACGAGAAGTGTCGGCGCTGAACTCACCGTCGCCGCAAGCAGCTGAGTCCAGCGGTAAAGCTGCATGGGCCCCTCGAACGCGTCGCCCTCGGCGCCCCGCAAGAGGTCGAGAAAGTATGTCGTGGCGGGAGAAGATTCGCCGAGCAGCTCGCGCAAGCGGCCGCGCGCGAATGCGACGCGGGGATCGCGATCACGCAACGGCTCGAACAACCCTAGGTACGAGCGCACCAGGTCTAGCACCAGCTCGAGGGGTTCGCCCATACCGGTGCGCCCCTCCGCACGAACCACGCGAACGCCGTTCTGCACCGCGTAGTCCACCGCGCAATCGAGAAGTTGCGACTTGCCAGAGCCGCCCGGGCCCCGGACGACGAAGATCGCGCCAGGGTCATCGGCGATCCGATCGATCCACTCCCCCATGCGGGAGACTTCCTGCGAACGGGACAACAGCGGTCGCGAGTCGGCGTCGACGTCGACCGTCGACGGCACGGCCAAGACTCGACGCTCGGTGCCGTCGACGGTGACCAACGCGGCGGGAAGGCGGTGCGACCCGGCGGGCTCGCACGACGTCGCTAGGAACAGCTCCACCGCCGCACCCGGCGCTACCTCCAATGTGCGAACGGCAACACAGTCAGACCATCCGCCGCCGGACTCGACTGCGACAGTCGCCGTCAGCGTGGTGTTCTGCGGGTTATCCAACCAGAGTCGCATCGCTACCGGATGATTCGAAGCGACGCGTCGGACGAGCGGCTGCCAACTCGCGGCGAACCGCGGGCGACCGGCCGTCGCGTTAGCGTTCAGCGCAAGGTTTGAGTCGCAGGACAACAACTCGAGAACCACACCCATGTCGGCGAGACGCTGCGCGGGATCTTTGATCCAACACCGCTCGATCGCCACCTTCACCCCCGCCGGAGTCTCCGCCGGCAAACGATCGAGCGGCGGCTGACCGTGCAGGACTCGGTCGAAGATCCCCGGTAACGTCGCGGCATTGAAGGCACGCTCCCCGGTCAAGGATTCGAACAATAGACAAGCGAACGCCCAAGAATCCGCGGCTCGAGTGCTGGGTGCTCCGTGTAGTAGCTCGGGACTCATGAAGCTCGGCGTCCCCGCAATCGGACCGGTCGATTGGGTGTTCGTGCCCCCAACAACGCCGATCGAACGGGCCAGACCAAAGTCGAGCACCTTGGCCACACCGTCGTGGCGTACCATCACGTTCCCGGGACTCAAGTCTCGGTGAACGATGCCACGTTCGTGCGCGGCTTGAAGCGCAGACGCCACCTGCCGCGCGATGTCGACGGCGCTCTCGACCGACAGCGGCGCTTCTCCGATCATCTGACCGAGCGATTCGCCTTCAACGAACTCCAAAATCAAGAAGTGGCCTTCGTCGGTTTCCTCGAACGAGTGAATCGCGCCGACATTGGGGTGATCGAGCGCCGCAAGCAGTCGCGCCTCTTGGCGAAACCGGGCGCGTCGTTCCGTGTCCGCGGCGCGATCCCAGTGGATCGCTTTGATGGCGACGCGCCGGTTGAGACTCTCGTCGAGCCCCTCGTAGACGACGCCCATTCCGCCGCGGCCGATCTCGCGCACGATTCGATAGTGGCGAACCGCCGAGAACTCGTGCACCTCGCTCGGGATCGGCGGGGCCGCGCCGTCGAACGAAACCGTCGCGACACGCTCGACAGGCAGGGATGTTGTGCCGGGGATGCCCAACGGGACGGGCTTTGACGCCAGAAACTCGACGATCGGCTCGTCGAGGAACTCGGAGACGGCACCCTCTTGGGCGAGCAGCGACTCGACCTCGCCGCGAAGCTCGGGATCGTCGTGGCACTCGCGGTCGAGGAACTCACCACGCACGTCAGCATCGAGCTCGAGAGCTGCGAGTAGAAGAGCACTGACGCGAGCGTGACGGTTCATACCGAGTTCCCAAATCCGAACGAGCGGCCGGCGAGGAGCCGGCCCCGGTCACGTCAGGATGGACGCTCGCGTGCAGAATGTCGAGCGGGAGGCCCGGGCAAGTGGTCGGCAAAACGAAAGAGGGCGCCCCAACGGCCGCCCCCCTTCGTGAACCGGTCTTCTTGGTTCGCTTCTCAACACCCTCCGACGTTACAACCCAGCGACTCGCCGGAGACGTTTCCGCAATTCGGGAACGGGGCGGCGATATCGGCCCCCATGGTCACGTACATGAGCGTGTGGATCACGTCGGCGATATTCACCGTGTCGTCATCGTTCACGTCCATGGCCTCCAAGCAGAGCATGGGGCTCTCGCCGATCATCTGTTGTAGAGCCGCGATCGCGTCAGCGATGTCCACCGAACCGTCTGCGTTGCTGTCGCCACGGATGAAGTTGTCAGTCTCACGGTCGAAGACGTAGACCTTGTCGCCATCCGTCACAACCAAGTGCAGACCGTCGGGAGAAATATCGAGCGAACCTGGCAGTGCGGTCAGGCCATGAATGACCGAACCGACCGACTCCACCTCACCGGTGTCTAGATCGACGCGGACGATCCGGTGCCCAAAGTCGAATCGATCGAGCACTAACAACTTGCCGATCTGTGCGTCGTACACGATTGCGTCCGGTTCCAACGCTTCCGTCGTAGCGACCACGCTCGACGTCGGCGCGGTCCCCCCGACCGGTGAGTTGATCGCCATACGCCAGATCATGCCCGTCGCACCGTAGCCGTGATCACTCACGTAGAGCGTGTGAGATGCGAACGGCGTCACGCCAGGGCCGTAACACGCGTCGGTCGGGTTTTGGAAGGGGTACGTACCGAACCAGCTCGAGACGTCGGACTGCAGTGTGCTGAACGAACGCATGACGCCATCGTCGGAGGAGATCGAGTCGATCGGAAAGAAGCCGCGAGTGGACGATCCGGCCATGGGATCGAAGTAACCGTCCGGCGCAATCGCGATTCCGTGCACGGTGCCCAGAGTTCCGCCCTCCGCCAGATCGTACAACCCTACCCACAGTTGGTCGGCTCCGGACGCCGACCGGCGATAGAGATGCTCCGCCGCGTAGAAGACGTTGCCGGTCTCATGATCGACGTCGACCGCCGAGACACTATCGTCGGTCGTGACGAGAAGATCGGCGGACGTGGCACCCGGTGCCACGCGGTAGAGTCCTCGTTCCGCTCCATGAACCCCGACGAAGATCTCACCGTCCGCGCCGAAGTGTGGCGCGATCGCGTTGCCGCTGGCGAGGTCTAGATCGGCGATTCGCATCAACTGCCAGCCGTCGACCGATGGCAAGATCACCGGGGCGGGCAGCGGAGGACCGACGATGATCGGTCCCCCGCCGAACTGAGCTTCCACCGATGCCGTGGCGGTGCAGAGCGCGACGAGCGTAACCATTGCGAAGGAATTGAACGTGCGAAGCATGGTTGTGACCTTTCCCGAAGTTTCGAAGGCAATCTCCGCCGCAACGGCGGCCCCGGACGTCCCGGGTGCCTTGGAAGCGAGAGTCGACAATCTTCGGGGCAACGAGAAAGCAAACTTCTGAGACGGAGATCGTAAGTCATATCGATAGAGCTGTTTGGACGGGCGTGATATGCGACCGAGAGCCGCACGGGCGAACCGCGACTGCCAGTGCCGGTCAAGAGCGGGAAACCCGCTCGCGCCACGCGCGACCTCGGTAGACGACTACTCCGGTAGTCGCACCAAAAGCAGCGGGAGACGGCAAGCGCTTAGCTCCAACAATCTACGCGGACTACGGACATGCAACGCTGTGACAGTCGCATCCTCCACCGAAGTCGCATTCGGGAAACGGAGCGGGTGGCGGACGACCGTCGAGAAAGCGATAGGTGAGCGTGTAGGTAGCATCCGTGGCGTCGACAACGCCGTCGCTGTTGGTGTCGCACGCAATCGCGCAGCCCGACGTCGGCCCGGCGAGAAACAGCTCGTTCAGCGTCCACACCGCATCGGCAAGATTGACGAAGCTATCACCGTTGCAATCGCCACGGACGAAGAGCGAGTCGCAGATGGCACTGACGGTGATGACTCCGGGCGCGCCAAGCCCGGCGGCAGCACTAGCGCTCCCGATGGCGACGACATTGGCAACGGGTGGAGACGAGATACTGTCATCGAGGACGATCGTGATGACATCATCGTCGACGATCAGAAACTGATAGACCGCTTCGACGACGGGAGGAGTCCCGGACGGAAACGTCAGAAAGACGCCGCCGAGAAAGTTGTATACGACGCCCAAGGTCCAACCGTTCGGGAATGTCTCTGTGCCGAAGAAGCTGGGGCCGCCACCTCCGTTCATCACAGACAGCGGGCCGATCGGGACGGGGTCGTTGACCGCAACCGAAGCGCCGGTGTCGGACGCGTGGGACCAACTCATGGCGAAACCGATCGTATCGGCCCCGGGAGATACCCCATCTTCCTCGATGGTGAACTGAACCCCAACCGACGCGGCGGCGCCCGGGCCCCCGATGATGGACTCACTGGATCCCGAGTACAGATACGGAGACCCCCCCGAGATCGCATCACCGACTGTGGTCATTGCCATCACGCCGAGGAAAATCACCCATCCACGGATTACGACTCGCTGTTTCAAACCACTCCCCCATCGTTCGACTCGACTACCAATTACGGACACAAACTCCTGCCGTCGGTACCGCCTTCCTCGCGGCGCACAATTGCCACGCGACGCTACTGACGCCAACGGCTCGCAGCGCAACCTGGTCTTACCCGTCTTCGACGGTTCCTCGACCTCGACCTACACTCGCCGATCCGACTCAGCTGGGTGTCCGCTCTCGAGATCATCCCCGGTGGAGTAAACACGGCTCGTGGGCGCCAACCGAAGCCGACACCCACTAGAGGCTACTTCTTCTTGGACGGGAGCAAATCCAAGCAGTCCGCGGTGGGATAGCCTGGCGACACCGGTGGCATTCCGAGGCTGAACAGGAAGTCGAGCAGGTAGATCGCATCGCCGATATCGACCAACGTGTCACCGTTCGGGTCTCCCGTGGCGGCACACGGTTGCGGGCCGGTGCCGGAAGCAAACAGGAACTCGAGCAAGTAGATGGCGTCGCTGATGTCGATGCCGCCGTCGTTGTTGGCGTCGCCGCGCAACCCTTCGCACGTAGAACAAGGAGCGGGAGTGAAGGTCGTGTTGAGTTGGAACTGACCACCCGACTCGCCACCGAATGTCGTCAATCGAATGACGATCTCGTCGCCCGGCTGCACCGAAACCGTGATCGCTGAGTCGCGAAGGCTGCCGCTGTCGTGTCCCAGACAGACGCCGGTGTCGTCGTTACAGTCCAACTCAAATCCTCCGCACGCGTCGAATGCCGCCAACACGGTGTCAACGCCGGTGTCGACTCCGGCCCCGTCGTGGGTACCGCAAGTGCTGACGTCGAGTGTGCCCGCGGCCGTCGCGACGTAGCTGTACCAAAGATCCGGGCTCGCCCCGGATGAGCCGCAGCTCGACGTGCCGTCATTCGTCGCCCCGATGAACGTACCGAATATGATCCCTTCGCTGAGCGCGACTCGGTTGGAGCAATCGTCGTTCTCCGGCGCCAGAGTATCGCTCACGAAATAGCCACCGAGGCCGTTGGGCCGAAACACGAGGTTCATGCCGAGCGTGTCGACCGGCGTGTCGGTGCCGAAGAGGCCAGGCCAAAATTCGTAGATGGTCGACTCGTTGCCGCTGTCAAACGGAACCGAAGCGGTGAAGTCCGTGCTCCCGGGATCGACCGCGCCCGCGGCCGGGGAAAAGCCGATCAAGGTGTTGCCACTAAACCCGCCGAGGTCGAGACAGTCGTAGCCAAACACGATCGTGCCGTCGGAGAACAGTTGCGCCTGCGCCGTGACCGGCCCCAACGTGAAAATTTCCACCGTATCCCACGTCACAACCAACCGATCGTTGATCGCCCCGAGGCCATAGTCGTCGAACGCTTCGATGTGAACGTCACCGCCGCCGGGCGGAAAGAGATCCGTCCAGAAGACCGCGATCCGGGCGAACGGTCCATTGACCAGGGTCAGCGGACTGCCTGAGCAGCAGTCGAGGTTGGCACCGCCCATGCTGAAGAAGCCATTCGCCGATACCGACAACGCCGACGTGCCCGTATACATCGTGGTTGCGAACGGAAAGCTGAAACTCCAGTCCGCGAACGTCGAGTTGTTTACCGAGTCGTCTCCCAAGCCGAGCGGCGCACCGAACGTCGGCTCCCAAACCGGAGGTGTCACACCACACACCTGCGCGTGCAGCGAAGCGCCGCTGCCAGCCACCAACAAGACGATCGCCACCCACCAACATCGCAACATATTGCCCTCATGCAATTTCAGTGATTGAAGTACCCATTAGCCGTTCACCAATCCTATTGACCACCCCATTGCGACTCAACAGAAAGT
>JAJFFE010000362.1 GCA_021776775.1 Planctomycetota bacterium
TGCGAACGACCTGGTTACGGTAATCCTGTAATCCTCTGGAACGGACGCGACCGCCCAGCTACCGCAAGAGCATGCTCACACCCCGAAGACGACGCGCCCGAGAACCGCTGCTGCGACCGAGCGCCACTGGACGAATACCCCGCGTAGTCCGTCCAGCGCGCGCGCACGTCACTTCGTCAGCCAGACCTTTGGTTTGACCTTGGCCTTCAGTGCGTTCAGCAAGAACGCGCGACGATCCTCGGCGAACTTGCGAAGAGTGACAGAGGAGCGGCCGCGGCCGCGCCGCTCACCCGGTTCGGCTTCCACGGGTTGCGCGGATGGCGGAATCAGGTCACCGGTCAACCGAACGAATTCTTCGTAGGAGCCGAGCTTCCGGGTGTCTCTTTTCACATCGTCGTGGATCAGATCCCGAAGCTGTGCGACGAGTGGGCCGAAGTTCTCCCACTTCAGCTCGTCGGCGATAGTGCGGATGTTGGCCAGGTACTGCTCGCGGAACTCCGGAACCGCCAGGATCTTGCTGCGAAGCGGCTTCGTGTCGTCGTCCATTCCGATCAACGGGTCTAGCCCCGTGGGCTGGTTCGGCTGGGCACCGGACTCGCCTCGGGGGTTGCCCCCCCGCGGAGCATCGCCATCGGCTCCTCGTCCTCGGCCACCCCTTCTTCCGCGCGGTGCACCGGCGTTGCGAAACGCCTCGTTCATGTCGTGCGGAAGGATGTGAAACATGTCCTTCTTATCGAGGAAGATGCTGTAGTCGCTGGCCCGTACCCAGTAGCCGTCGGAGTTGCACAGGGCATTGTCATAGGCGAGGAACCAGAGAAGCTCGTCGATGTCGATCTTTCCAGCGAGAGCGGACTTCAGCTCGTTCGCTGGGACTTCGTCCATGATCCGACAGAGTTCGATGAGTTTGTCCAAGGCTTCATCGTCGCCATCCTTCATGAGGTAAGGATGTCCGTACTGCTCGCGGTCCGATCCGCGATAGTCCAAACCGCCACCGCCCCGAGGCGAGCCTACGACTTTCCAGCGCGTCCCTTTGGCCGACGAGTAGTGCTCGCGCAGGAACTCCTTGTTGAACTGCTGCACGTTGGCGTACACACCCCAGTTCTCGCCGTTAACGACGACTCGAACGAGATTCGCCTTCGGAACAGCCATGTGTTGGCTTGCGAGCTGTGAGTACAGGACGGTACTCATCATCGTCGCGTCGCCGTTACAGTTGAGCAGGTTCAGGGTCTTGTAACCCTTCACTCTCTGCTTGTCGTCAACCAGGTCTATCGAGACGTTGAACGAGCGCTTGCTTCCAGCGCGAACCATCATATAGCTGGACATGCCGCGGAATCGGATTCCACAGAGCGGGTACTGCTTGCCGTCGACCGTCAACGTCGCCGGGACCTCGACATCGGAGTTGTGAAACTCTTGCAGCTCCAACTCCCAATCGTCGTTCTCGAACTCGATGAAGATCGTGCGAAGCACATCGAGGTCGTAGAGCTTCCCTTTCACCCTCTTCACATCTTCGACCGCGATCTTCTCGCCGGGCTTGGGTTCCGGTCGATTTCCGCCGCCACCTCTCGGACCGCGGCGCATCCTCGCTTGCATCGCAGCCTGGAACTCATCGAGCGTTACCGCTTCGTCCCCGTTCTTATCGACGTCGGCGAAGTCACGGATGAGTCGGCGATTCACTTCGTCCTTCGTGAGCCGACCGTCCGAGTTCTTGTCTTCGCGCTTGAAGATCTCCTCCGGATCGAAACCGCGTCGTCCGCCACCGGGACCGCCTCGGCCGCCTCGTCGTTCGGGCGGATTCTCTTTGATGAACTTCCGGGCCGAAGCTCGCTCTTCCTGGTTCAACCAGCCATCCGCGTTCGCGTCGAACTGGGCGAGCAGTGCGCGCTTCTCTCCGCGTGCGCCGCCGGGCGGGCCGCCTCGTCCCTCCGGCGGCTGCGCCAGAAGCGGGCTCAATCCAAAGAACAACACCAAGACAACAGTCAGCGAGCGAACCGGTTTCAACACTCTTCTCCCTCAGTAACAGCTGTTTATGAAGCCATGCCGGGCTGGCGTGACCGATCGGCAGAGACCAACGTTGAGTCGCCAACGATCGACTCGCTGGTTTCACTACGGAGCGACCCTCGGCCGGCTCTGTTGCATCTTCTTCGATTCGGCCTGCAAAACTCTACCAGGCGTTACCTTGCACCAGAAAATTGGCATTGAGCGGCAAGAGAGCTTCCCGGAAGAGCTTCTCACTAACATTTCAGAGTGAGCACCCGAACAAGACAACCCAGCAACTCGACAATCCTCGCCGATCACCAGTGTCCGGATGCGAACGGCCTGACTACGGTTGCCCGGTTGCCGCGAAGGTGCGCGACAACTCTCTGTTGAGACTGGCGTCGGAAGTGTCGACTTCGATTGGAGATGGTTCGTCACTGTCACTGTCTCGAGAGGCTGTGTCGAGAGTGTCGAAGTGGTCTCGGAGCCGCTGAGTTCGAGTCGCGGAGCTCTTTCCAGCAACGGTTGCACGAAGCTTCATCGGGCGGTAGCCTTCGGTCGGGGTTCGCTTCTGCACGCAGGTTCTTGCGGAAGAAACGGAGGATCCATGCGATCCACACTGCTTACGTTTGCTCTCACCTTGCTCGTGTCCTCGGCACTCTTCGGGACGTGCCGCCCGGCTCACGCTCAGATCTTGTCAGAGGCCGATCTCCAGCTCATCGGCGGCAGCGAATACTTGAGCGGCTGCGCCCCGCCGTCGATCTGTGACTGCTTGGTCATTCACGTCGGAGACTTGACCGGCACGTTTCATCTCACTCCCCTGCTCCCGCCACTGCTTCCCTTCGTCGACTACGCGGTCGAAGACATCGACTGGGAGGTTGACAGTTCGGCCACCGGTCCCAGCGTCGGTCCATTGCCGAGTGTCATCACCGGCTCTGGGCTGTATACCGTCGATGTGTTGAGCGACAGCCACTCGATGGAGCTCTCGCTGCAAGTCGATGGTGTCGATCGTGACTTCACGAGCGGCGGCTTCGTTCCGATGAGCGATGCTCTTGCGGCCGGCCTCCTTGGCATCTACGTCTACGACTCGGCGGACCCCTGCCTGGTCGATGGCTTGCTGATCAACGCACTGGTTGTCGATGGCCTGACACCGTTTCGTCGCGGCGACTGCAATACGGACGGTGCATTCGACATTGGCGATCCGATCAACATGCTAGACCGATTGTTCAGCGTGTTGACCGTGCTGCCGCCGTGTCGAGACGCGTGCGACTCCAACGACGACGGGCTGTTCGACATCGCCGATACCATCTTCGCCTTGAGCGCGTTGTTCGCAGGCGGCGCTCCGCCGCCTCCGCCATTCATGGCGTGTGGTATCGATCCGACCGTCGATGCGCTCGGTTGCTTCGAGTACCCGCCGTGCGCCATCGGCACCACTCCGTAAAGCGGTTCGGTCATCACCGATCGCGTCAAGGGCTCGGGCCGACGAAAATCCGTCGTCCCGAGTCGTCGAGACTCCCTTGATATCGTGGGCGACGTTCCGTTTGATGCGCTCTCGAATCAACCGAAGGAGTGCGATCGTGCGAATGATCCTCGTGGGACCTCCCGGCGCAGGCAAGGGAACCCAAGCCGCCCGTCTGGTCACCAAACACCAGCTGACACACATCTCGACCGGCGACATGTTCCGCGAGGCGGTCCAGAACAAGACCGATCTCGGCCAGAAGGCGGAGGAGTACATGAAGCGCGGCGATCTGGTGCCGGACGCGCTCGTGATCGAAATGGTCATGGAACGTCTCGGGCGCGACGATTGCGCGACGGGCTTCATGCTCGACGGATTCCCGAGAACCGTGGTGCAGGCCGATGCGCTCGAAGCCGCTATGAAGCAGGCGGGCATGTCGATCGACGTGGTGGTCCTGATCGAGGTGCCGGACGACCTCATCGTCGACCGGATCGTCGACCGCCGTATGGACCCGGATACGGGGGAGATCTACCACCTGAAGTTTCACCCCGCCCCGGCCGAGATCGCCGACCGGTTGGTCCACCGAAAGGACGACACCGAAGAGGCTTGTCGCGCCCGGCTCGAGAAGTACCACGGCGAAACGAGTCCGCTCATCCCGTTCTACGACGGGCGAGGAATCCTCAAACGGGTCGATGGCGTCGGATCTCCGGACGAGGTTTCGGCGCGGATCGCCCAGCAGATCGGCAGCTAAGCCAATACGGAAAAACGGCTTAACGTCGGGGCGTCCACAATGCGGTCGAGACACGGGCCAGAGTCGACTACCCCCTGGAGTCCCTCGATCCGGTGTGGTAGAGTCCGCCCTTTCGTCTTTAGGCGAACCCCGTGTTTTGGACGCATTTTGGCGCCCGGCGCGCGCGGCAGAGCGAGTCACGCTGATCAATACAAGTGCACAAGCAAAGCGCACGAACGCGGCCGACCGACGGCCAGGAGAGCAAGTCTGATGTCGAGAGTTTGCGACGTTACCGGCAAGCGAACCCGCGTGGGAAACAAGAAAACGACGCGTGGTCTCGCCAAGCACAAAGGCGGGGTCGGTACGAAGATCACCGGTAAGGTGAAGCGTCGATTCAAGGTCAACTTGCAGAACAAGAAGATCTGGGTCCCCGAGCTCAACCAGTGGGTCAAGGTCCGCGTTTGTGCTCGTGCTCTTCGCACCATGGCGAAGAAAGGCTCGTACCGAACGCTCGTCGAAGCCGGCGTTATCAAGCCGATTCGCCACACGCCGAAGCGGACCAGCGCCTAAGCGTCACGTTCGCAGAGCCGTCGATAATGAGCAGTCTTGATAAGAAAACCGCGCCTCCTCGACGAGGGATCGCGGTTTTTTCGTGCCCGCTTCGAAGTCACGGCCGTCCGCTTCACGGCGTCATTGAAAGCGTGTCATCGAAGACCGAGTCAGTGAAAGTCACGGCTCCGCGTTTCCGGCTTCTTGGAGAGATCGGGCTCCCACATTTCCTCGACCACCAAGTGCACGACGCCGGACTCGGACTGTAACTTCCCCGTGACGCCGAGGAACGATGCGGTCTTGGCTACGATCTCGAACGTTGCGAAGACCCGCTCCCAAATGATCAGGTTCACGAACCCGGTTTCATCTTCGAGGGTCATGAACACCACGCCCCCCGCGGTCCCCGGCCGTTGACGACAGATCACGAGACCGGCGTAACGAACTCTTCGCCCACTCGGCATCTGATGGATCTCGACCGACGACGGAATCTTCTGAGCCGCCAAGGTCGCCCGGAGCGCTTCGAGCGGATGGCCACGCGTGGAGTGACCGGTCGACTCGTAATCCCACCGAATGCTTTCGAACTCGGTGAGGTCTCCGAACTGAGCCCGCTCTTCGCAAACCCGAAGGTCGAGTGACGCCTGATCTCCGGACCCCGTTCCGTGAGCCTCCCACAACGCCTGACGTCGCTCCGGCTGCAACGATTGCAGCGCTCCCGCTTCGGACAAACGACCCAACGCCGATTCCGCCAACCGCGCCCGGGACGCGAGATCATCGATCGATTCGTACCCAGAGTCTGGACGCGCCTCGACGACGCGCTGGGCAAACGTCTCTTGCAGCCCTTTGACGTAACGAAGACCCATGCGCACGGCAAAGCCCTCCCCACTGCGAGGCACTCTCTCTAGCGAGCAGTCCCAAAGGCTGCGTTGGACGTCGATCGGACGCACGACAACGTCGTGACGCTTGGCATCGTCGACCAACGTCGCCGGGCTGTAGAAGCCCATGGGCTGGGCGTTCAAGAGGGCGCAAAGAAACGTCGCAGGGTGGTGACACTTGAGCCACGCCGTGGCGTACCCGATCAGGGCAAAGCTCGCGGCGTGGCTTTCGGGGAATCCGTACTCGCCGAAACCGCGGATCTGCTCGAAGACCCGCTCCGCGAACTCACGAGCGATGCCCTTTCTCATCATTCGTGAGATAAGTCGCTCCCGGTGACCTTCGATCCGACCCGCTTGCCGCCAAGCCGCCATATCCCGACGAAGCTGATCCGCCTCTCCCGGCGTGTAGTCCGCCGCGACGATTGCGAGTTGCATCACCTGCTCTTGAAAGAGTGGGATACCCAGTGTCTTCTCCAAGACCGGTTTCAAGGAAGGGTGAGGATACGTCACCTCTTCGACCCCGCTCCGACGTCGAAGATAAGGATGCACCATTCCCCCGCTGATCGGACCGGGCCGGACAATGCTGATCTCGATCACGAGGTCGTAGTAGTTTCGTGGCGCGAGGCGGGGAAGCATCGCCATCTGCGCGCGGCTTTCGATCTGAAAGACCCCGACGGTGTCCCCCTTGCGAATCATGTCGTAGGTAGGCTCGTCTTGATGCGGAATCGTCGCCATACAGAACCGTTGACCTTGATGCTCTTCTATCAGATCCAAGCTCAGGTGCACGACATTGAGAGCACCGAGACCGAGCAGGTCGACCTTGAAAAGACCGAGGTTCTCGACGTCCTCTTTGTCCCACTGAATCACGGTCCGGTCTTCCATCGTCGCGTTCTCGATGGGAACCAACTCGTTGACGGGATCGTGCCCGAGCAGGAAGCCGCCGGGATGGATCGACAGGTGGCGCGGGAAGTCTTGGATCTCCGCCGACAGGCGTAGCAAGTTTTGGTGAAGCTTGCTCTCAGGGTCGAGCCCCGCGATGTCGAGCGACCCCGCGGCCGGCCCGTGGTAGTGAGACAACGTCTTGGCCAAGCGGTCCACGGTCGTCTCTGCGATACCCAGCACCTTGCCGACTTCTCGCACCGCCGACCGGGCGCGGTAACGAATGAAGTTGGCCACCATGGCCGCATGCGAACGGCCATACTTCTTGTAGACGTGTTGGATCACTTCTTCACGGCGGTTGTGCTCGATATCGACATCGATGTCCGGCGGCTCGGCGCGTTCTTTGGAGAGAAACCGCTCGAACAACAATCCCATCCGCACTGGGTCGATCGCGGTGATACCCAAGCAGTAGCAGACCGCCGAGTTTGCCGCCGAACCTCGCCCCTGACACAAAATCCCCGACTCGCGACAGTACCGAACGATTTCCCACATGGTCAGGAAGTAACCGTCGTACTCGAGGTCTCCGATGATCGAGAGTTCTTTGTCGACCTGGGTTCGAACGTCATCGGGAATGCCGTCGGGATATCGACCTTCTGCGCCCTTCCATGTCAGGTGATGCAACCATTGCTCGGTGGTGACCCCTCCCGGCAACGTCTCCGCTGGGTATCGGTAGCGGATCTCTTCGAGATTGAACTGACACCGCTCGGCGATCTCCTTCGTGCGAGCGATCGAACCCGGGTCGTCGACAAAGAGACGTTCGAACCCGAACGGCGCCAACAGCGCGTGCTCCGCGTTGGAACAGGTGCGACGTTTCGCCGTCGACAGCGTGACACCGTGCCGGACGCACGTCAGAACATCTTGAAGGTCTCGACGCGACGGCGAGTGGTAGAGGACTTCGGTCACCGCCACCGTCGGAAGGCCGTACTCCCGCGCTCGGTCTCGCAGCCGCCGCTCACGACGCGCCTCCCCCGCTTCTCGGTGACGCGCAATGGCTATCGACAATCGATCGGCGAAGGCGTCGCGTAGATCGTCGATGATGCGATCACACGCGACCGACGATTCTTCACGGCCGATCAAACCGCGCCCGCCGCCCCACAACGCGGACAGTCCTTCGGCGCGGGCGCAGATCTCACTCCACCGAACTTGGGACGACCCCTTGGGCGATCGCAACCGCCCCTGCGTGATCAGCTGACACAGATTCGCATAACCCCGACGACTCTCCGCCAACAGAATGATGGTCGAGTCATCGAACAGCGTGACCTCGGAGCCGATGATCAAGTGCAGGCCGAGTTCACGCGCCTTCATGTGCGCGCGGACGATGCCGTAGACCCCGTCGCGATCGGTCAACGCCATCGCGGAAAGACCGAGACGGTGCGCCTCGGAGACCAACTCATCCGGATGGCTCGCGCCCTCGAGGAACGAATAATTCGATTTGACCCAGAGCGCGGCTGTCACTTACTCGACCTCGCCCTGCACGAACCAGCGTCGTCTCACCAAGTCGTGGTAGATCCAGAACCAACGATCGTTGCGCGTGCGCACGTAATAGTATGCGCGTGAGACTTCACGTACCCACCACCCTCCGGTCACGATATGCGGGCCGATGACTTCTTCCACCGGACCATCGGAGAGCTTCGATAACATCCAACCGTCGGGCTCGTGGCGAGAGCGGGGCGGAAGCGGAATCGGAGACCAATGCACGCGGCGCACGAGCGGTCGAATCGCGACCTCGCGCGGCTGCGGATCCGTGAGCTTCCGGAAAGGCTGCCAGTCGTAACGCGCCTCGGGAAGGTGCCCCTCTTCGACCGAGACTCGCCCCACCGACTTGTCCCCGAACTGCGCGCGGACTTGAGCCAACGCTCGGTCGGCGGCGTCGAGGTCTCGCCGCGGCCGGTCGTCGAAACTTGCCCCCGAGTTCGTGCCGAAGAGCGTCTCTTGCCGAGTCGTCCCTCCGACCGACTGCACTTCGATCTGGATCTCGATGACTCCGGTCGGGAACGACACCGTCTCCCACCGCAGTCGAACGAGATGAAGAAGCTGCGCAAGATCGAGGGTCGCCTCTGCCGGCCGTAGTTCGTCTCTTCGCTTCGATCCATCGTCGAGAAGCAGATCGATCGTCACGCTCGCGATCAGCTCGAACCGTTTGACGACCAATGACGCCAACGATCGCAGGTGTAACTCGACGTGAGCGAGCAGTCGATCGCTGTCCCCTTCGGGCTGATCGAGGAGCACTTCGTAAACCAAGGGGACTTCCGGCGCTCGCGCCTCGAGTCCTCCCCACCCTTCGCCTCCCGCCAACTGATGAAGCTGATGCGCCTCTTCGCCGAAGCGGCGACGCAGTCCGGCGGCGGGCAGATCGAGGAAGGCGCCGAGCTTTCGGATCCCCAGTTTGTAGAGCGTTTCACGAAGCTTCGGAGCGAAGTCGAGCCGGTCGATCGGGACAGATCGAGCGAACGACACTTCGTCTTCCGTCCGGGCGAAGACTTTCTGGGACCGCACGGACTTCGCTCCGGCAAAGGTACCGAAGCGGGTGAACCCTACTGCGATGTTGGAGTAGAAGCCTTCCGTTTCCAGTTCGCGGCGAACCCGAGTCACCCACTCTTCCAGTGACGGATAGAGCGGAACCAACCCTTCGGCATCGAGCCAGAAGACTCCCGGAAACTCTGGCGAAGGCTCGACCCCCGGGGTCAACGACCACAACGCGCGAGTGATCGATTCGATATGGCTATCGATGACCGCTTGCGAGATCACCCCCGCCCGTAACTCTCCCGCGATCGACAACCCAGTCGCGTAACGCATGCCCGGCAAGATGCGAAACTGCCGCGCTCTATCGTTCGACCACAGCACGACGCCCTGCGGTTTGTCGTGATCGACCACGACCGCCGGGTGCGACTTCCAGTCTGGATGCTCGCGAATCAGAAGTTGAAGAGGAAAGGCCGGCAGATCAACACATGCCATCCGGTCCATGACACACCTCGACATGGCGCCACCCCGGGCTTCGGCGCTTGTCCTTCTCGATGTGGATCTCCCCAGCAAAACGATCGAATCCTGCGCGCTGAATCACCCCAACGCAGCGCAAGGAAACGAGCGAACCTAGTTGCGGACTTCCCGGACGCGGACGAGTCAACATGACTAACGCGGTCTCATGGTGACGCGCCAACGCGGACAGTCTTGTTTGGATTGGCATCGAAAGCCCGGCCTCGGCGCCGAGATCGAGAACGACCAATCCGAATCCCCCCGAGCGCATCAACAAATCCGCCGCTCTCGCCGCTGACACCGAACCGCCCCGACGGCCCGCGCGCGCCTGGTTACCGCGCGCCTGCTCACTGCCGTCCAACACTTTAGAACGCTGGCGGCGACTGCCGACGTTCATGGAACTGATGTTACAGATGGGAAGCGCAGCGAGATCGATACCGGCAGCTTCGAAATCCGGGGGGTAGAACAAGGACGGCTCAGCACAGATCCACACACACGGTTCGTGCAGACGTTGCGCTTCATGAATGAGCTTGGAGACCGCGGTGAGCGCCGGAGCCGTCGTCGCTCGTCGAATTTCGACCGCTCGCCCCGCAACGTTGTCGAGCGCCCACCGATCACGACGCTCACGAAGCGCCTCACTCGACAAAGCTTTATTGAGAGCGAGACCCTGACCGAGTAACGCCTGCAGGGGATGAACGGCCGTAGACAATGATCTCTCCTCTCGACCTCAGCGTTTTGGGGCAGAGGAGAAACGCTACCAGACGCATGTCTGGTTGGCAACCGGCGGAGGGACCGTCGGCGCTAAGTCACGATCTCGGCTTCGTCCGGTGGGACAGATTCAAGAGGAGAGGCCGAGGAGCGCCAGGCAATGGCCGACCAGCGCGCTGACGAAGAAGAACGCTCCGCAGGCTGGGATCGAGATCGACAGCACGGCGATGCGGTCCCAGTCGCGCGGGATTGCGGCGCCCGCGGTGGTTAGCACACGACCTGGCCGTGGCTTCGGTCCCGCGGTGCGCGCTCCGATCACCGTCGCCAGAATCATGAAGGTAAAACAGATCCCGATCGCCACTCGACCCTCTTCGTCTACCGGCCGTGAATGCCCGAATCTACAAACGGACACCGGCCTCGATCATCTGTAATTGTCGGAGGAAACCGTGACAACGCAACCATGGTCTTCGCCAATGCTATTCGGCCCGGCCCCTCGGTCGGAATAGACCCTTTCGACGGGCAGATAGGCCAGTTCGCACCGGGAAGTGACTACCCATCTCTCACCGTTCGGTAGAACATATGGAGCACCCGACGAACAAGACCAAGGAGATCCCATGCTATCCGACTTCAATCGCCGCCAATTCTTGACGACCGCGGCGGCCGGCCTCACCGCAGCCGGTACTTCTCCGTTATGGGGCGCGTCCACCGGTGGAGAAGAGCCTTCTCAAGACGACGCGACGGAAAAAAAAGACGGCTCTGGGAAGAGCATGTTGATTCTCGGTGGCACCAACTTCCTCGGTCCGACCATCGTCGACGCCGCGTTGTCGCGTGGGTACGAAGTCACCTTGTTCAACCGGGGCAAGACGAACCCGGGAATGTACCCCAAGCTCGAGAAGCTTCGCGGGGATCGAGACAAGAACGAGCTCGATGCGATCAAGGGTCGTCACTGGGACATCGTCGTCGATACGTCCGGCTATGTTCCCGCCCACGTTCGTGACGCCGCGACGATCGTCGCCGCCGAAGGGTGCGAACGGTACGTCTTCATCTCCTCGGTCTCGGCTTACGACGACGAAGCCAAACTCGATATCAAAGAGGGTGAGCCCGAAGAGAAGGTCCCCGCCAAGGCGGTCGAGGAGATCAAGAAGATCCGCGACTCGTTCCAGTACTACGGCGGCATGAAGGCACTGTGCGAAGCGGCGGCCGAAGAAGCGATGCCGGGCAAGGCGCTCAACATTCGACCGGGATTGATCGTCGGCCCCAACGACGGCTCCGATCGATTTACGTACTGGCCGGTGCGCGTCGACCGCGGCGGTGAAGTCATCGTCCCCGGCCACGGGTCAGAGGACGTGCAGTTCATCGACGTACGCGATCTCGGCGAATGGACGGTCGATCTCGCCGACAAGCGCGGCGCTGGTGTCTACAACGCCGTCGGCTTCAAGGGGCGACTGTCGTTGGCAGAGCTCGTGATCGGGTGCAAGGTTTCGACCGGCAGCTGGGCCGAGCTCGTCTGGATCGACGAAGAGTTCCTGACCGAGCAAGGCGTGCGACCGTGGCGTGACCTCCCCTTCTGGTCTCCACCGGAGTACCGCGGATACTTCAATACCGACAAGGCTCAAGCGGCCGGCCTGACAACGCGACCGGTCGGCGAAACGATTCGCGACACCGTGGCGTGGTTCAAGAAAGAACGCCCCGGACAGCGAACTCGAACCGGGATAAGCGACGAGAAAGAGAAGGAAGTCATCGCAGCCTGGAAGGCGAAGAACGCCAAGAAGTAGCCACCGGCCGCGGCCGAAGGCCGAGTGGAGAAGACGCAGAGAGAGCAGACGAGCGGATCGTGCCCGTCTTCTTGTGTGCACGTCACTGCGGCGTGCGGATCACCATCATGCGAATCTCGGTCATGTCTTCGATGGCGAAGCGGACGCCCTCGCGGCCGATGCCGCTGTCTTTCACTCCGCCGTACGGCATGTGATCGACGCGCCACGACGGGACGTCACCGATGACCACCCCACCGACCTCGAGTTCATCCCAAGCTCGCTGAGCCTTGTAGAGATCTCGGGTGAAGATTCCCGCCTGTAACCCGAACTCGGAATTGTTCACTGACTTTAGCGCCTCGTCGAAGTCCGAGAAGCGTGACAAGATCGCCACTGGACCGAACGCTTCCTGACAGACGACGTCGGCGTCATCCGGGACGTCTTCGAGAAGAGTCGGCTCGAGCATGACACCGTCACGCTTTCCGCCGGCCAGGAGCTTGGCCCCCTTCGCCACTGCACCTTCGATCCAACCGTGCAGTCGGGTCGCCTCCTTCTCCGAAATCATCGGACCGATGAAGGTCTCGGGGTCTTTCGGATCACCGCAGACCAGCGATGACGTAGCGATCGTCAACGCGCCGCGTACGGCGTTGTAGATAGAGTCGTGCACGAGAATTCGCTGCACGCTGATGCAACTCTGCCCGGATTGGTAGAACGCGCCGTGAACGATGCGCGCCACCGCGTCTTCGACGTCGGCGTCGGCGTCCACGATGACCGCGGCGTTGCCCCCGAGTTCGAGGACGACCGGCTTCTTGCCCGCCTTCGCTTTGAGCGCCCACCCCACGCCCGGTGACCCGGTGAAGCTGAGCAGCTTTAGGCGATCGTCGGTGGTGAAGAGGTCGGCTCCGTCTCGGTGGCACGGCAAGATCGAAAACGCTCCGAGGGGAAGGTCGGTCTCGGCCAAGATCTCTCCGATGACCAACGCTCCGATCGGCGTCGCACTGGCCGGCTTCAGGACGAACGGACAACCGGCGGCGATGGCGGGGGCGATCTTATGAGCCGCGAGGTTCAGCGGAAAGTTGAACGGACTGATGAACGAACACGGTCCGATCGGCACCCGCTTCCACATTCCGGTGTAGCCGCGAGCGCGCTCGCTGATGTCGAGAGGCAAGACTTCACCGAGGATCCGCGTCGACTCTTCGGCCGCCACGCGAAAGGTATCGATCAGACGAGTGACCTCGCCTTGGGCGTCTTTGATCGGCTTTCCGGCTTCGACGCAGAGCGCGTGGGCCAGCTCGTCGAACCGTTCTTGGAATCGAACGACACAGTGATCGAGCACGGCCTTTCGCTGGTACGCCCCGAGCCGTCGCATGGGTTCGGTCGCCTCGACGGCGGCGGCGATGCCACGGTCGATCGCGGCCACGTCGGCCATAGCGACGCGGGTGGCGACTTCGCCTGAGTACTTGTCGACGACGTCGAGGTCCTGATTCGGTTGCTCGGGTCGGTTGGCTAGGTAGTACGGGTACTGTTTGCGCAGCATGGGTTTCTCCCCCGGATCAGATCGTGACTTCGATAGAACCAAGCCGCTCGGTCAGTTTCGCGTTCTCACGGTAATCGATCGGTACGACGACCAAACTCGGACCCTCTTCGCTAACGGCAGTTTCGAGAGTCGCGGCCAAGTCGGCGCTGTTCTCGCAACGGTGCCCGTGCCACCCGAACGCCTCGGCGAGTTGGACGAAATCCGGATTACCGAACGACAAGTCCGTGTGTTTCCCGAACTCGGTCTCCTGCTTCCAAGCGATCAAGCCGTAGGCGTGATCTTCCCACACCATGACCACGATATTGCTGTCGAGTCGACGCGCGGTCTCCATCTCCTGAACGTTCATCAAGAAGCCGGCGTCACCGCAGATAGCCATCACCTTCTGGTCGGGGTTGACCAAACTCGCGCCAATGGCGCCCGGCAAGGCGAAGCCCATCGAACAGAATCCATTGGGGATCAAGCAAGTATTCGGCTCGTGACACTGGTAGTAGCGCGCGATCCACATTTTGTGCGCGCCGACATCCGAGAGCACGAGATCGTGCGGACCGAGCACCTTGCGCACGTCGGCAAGGACCTTCTGCGGCTTGATCGTTCCCTGGGTGTCGTCGTCGGCGTACTCTGCAAAGTCTTCGAGCATCTCCGCTCGGGCCGATCGACTGTGGCTGTGATCGAAATCCAGGGTCGCCGCGTCTCGGTCCACCCGTTCGTTCAGCATCCAGAGAGCGTGTGCGAGGTCTCCGACCACTTCCACTTCGATGGGGTAGTACTCATCGATTTCAGATGGCAAGAAATCGACGTGAATGATTTTGTGCTTCTTCTTCGGGTTCCACAGTCGCGGGTGGTATTCGACCATGTCGTACCCAAGAGAAATGACCAAGTCCGACTGCTCTATGGCGACCGCGGGATAGTCTCGCGCTTGCAACCCGACCGTGAACACGCTTTCGGGAGAATCCATGTCGACGCAGCCCTTCGCCATGAAGGTGCTGATGACACCGATCCCCGTCTTCTCGACGAGCTGGCGAAGCTGCTTACTCGCCCGCTTCCGGATCGTCCCGTTGCCGGCCAAGATGATGGGCCGCTTCGCCGAACGAATCACATCCCACGCGCGATCGATGATCTTGTCGTCGGGCACCGGACGACGAAAACGCCGAGGTTCGATAGGCTCGGCGTTGGTTTCGAGCTTGGCAATGTCTTCGGCTAGCTCTAGGTGACACGCACCCGGCTTCTCGGTGCGTGCAAGACGCACAGCCTTGCGAACCATCTCCGGCACACTATCGGGATGAACAATCGCCTGCGTCCACTTGGTCACCGGCTTCAGCATGGCGACGACGTCCATGATTTGGTGCGACTCTTTGTGCTGACGGCGCGAGTCTCCCTGTCCGGTGATCACGAGCATGGGAGCGCGATCCATGTTGGCGTCGGCGACTCCGGTGATCAGGTTCGTTGCTCCCGGGCCCAACGTTCCGAGGCAGCCGGCGGGGTTTCCGGTCAAGCGGCCGTACACTTCGGCCATGAATGCCGCACCCTGTTCGTGGCGCGTCAGGACGAAACGCACCTTCGAATCCTCGAGCGACATCATGAAGTCCGCGTTCTCTTCGCCCGGAACGCCAAAGATGACTTCGACGCCCTCCTTCTCGAGACAACGTACAAACAGATCAGATGTCTTCATGATACCTCCCACGCCTCCCAGATTTGTTCCCCTGCTGACAACGATTCAGCGGAGATGTCACCGTAGCCGGTTCGGTTACTTGCCAACTTGCTGTTGAGTCTTGTGACCGAGAAACGCCGCCAACACCAGCCAAATTCCAACGAACGGCAGGAACAACGCCAAGGTTCCGCCGAGAGCGACCGCCATCGGAAGCATCATCGCGGGACTGAACAGCGCTCCGAATAGCCAAGCACCAGTGACATCTCCCCCGCGGTACACGATCAGGTCGATAAAGCCCTTCGCCTTGTACTTCTCGTCCAACGTGACGAGTGTGTAGAGAATGTCCATCGTGGGCTTGGCGACTGCGTACGCCGCAACGCGACGGGCGATCTCCAGCGCGACGATAACGCCCAAGGATGGTGCCATCGTGAAACTGATCATCCCGACGCCGTAGACGATCGGGAGAATCGCGAGCGTGACCGCGACTCCAGTCCTACGCAGGATTCGCGAGACAAGGAACAGCTGAACGACAAGCGCCCCTCCCTGCACCACGAAATCGATCATGGCAAAGAACTCGTTCTTCTCGACGCGCGTTTCGAACATCGTGGCGACGAACTGAAGCCGAGCCGCGTAGACGACGGTGGCGGTAACCGTGCCGAGAAATATGAAGCCACAAATGGAAGCCAAAACGGGAGAACGGATCACGGCGACGAAACCCGACCACGCCGTGCCGCCGATCGGTTGGTCGTCGTGGTCCACGGTCTCGCCGGACGCAACGGGTTCGGTGTGCGCGCCGACGCCGGTCGAGACGACGACACGACGGCGACAGAAGATCGACACCTCGAGAATGACGATCGCGATGCACAAGAACGCGGGAATGCTCAAGTGCTTGGACAAGAGCGCGCTGGCCATCGATCCGGTCAACCCCCCGAGTGATCCACCGGCCGCGATTGGCCCGAACAGCCGAGTGCTTTGCTCGGTGCGGAACAGCTCCGCCATCATGCTCCAGAACACCGACACGACGAATAAGTTGAAGACGCTGACCCAAACGTAGAACACGGCAAAGACGTCGGTCTGGATTCCCGGAGGCGCCCACTGAAACAACGCGGCGAAGATGGCGAGGTTGGCTATGAAGAAACGAAAGATCCACGGCACCGCGGTGCGACGCGGCCAGCGCGCGACGATCGCCGAGTAGATCGGCAGTACGACGAGCATTGCCGCGAAGGTGCCCGTCATCAGGTACGGGATCTTCTGGACCCCGAGTTCGGTGGCCAACGTTTCGCGGATTGGACGAAGCACGAAACATGTCGCGAGGACCGTGAAGAATGTCGCAGCCGACCACAATACAGCGGGAAGCTCGCCGGGCTCCGTCCGCAGTGCTCGCGATGTGGTCCGGTGCAGTCGCCCCCGTAACCAACGGACACAGCGCGCGGAGCGAGGTTGTGGTGAGTGAGGACTCATGCTCAAGAGCGTACGCGGGATCGCGGCACTGCACCAGATCAGACGCGTGCTATCCAGCGGCTCGAAAAGAGCTTGTGAACGTCGCGCTCACGCGGACGAATCAACGCGCGCCGATCTCGCGGGAAGCGTCGAACGAGTCCGCTGCGACGACGGTGAAGTAGAGTTCGAGATCGGCGATCTCCTCTTCGGTCAAGGACGCGCGTCGTCCCATGGTCGCCAGTATCCCCGGCCACTCTTCTGCCGAATACTCCGCGGGCCAGTACATGCGGTGGCAATCGGAACACTCGACCACGGCGAGCACTCGCCCCGCTTCCAGGGATTCCAACTGCCGTGCATCGAAACGACCGGAACCCTCCAACTCGCCCGCGGTGGGAAACGCGTACTTCGCGGAGACACACGCGCTCGCGAGAACAGCGATCAAACAAGCGACGATCAACAAGAACACCCGGGACATCTAGAACTCCCAACCGAGTCCGAAGTTTACGAGCGCAGGCAAGTCTCCTTTGCGGTCGTCGTTTCGGATCTGAACGTCGCCTTTGAAGACGAGCGACGGAGTGAAAAAGAACGTGAAACCTGTCGTGAACTGCTGTCGATCTCCGGCTGGGTTCTTTACGACCCCGGTCCCGACCTCGAACTGAGTGTCGACCTCCGAATAGCGAACGAAGAGTACTAAGTCGGACTCCTCGAGACGTCCCGTGCGGCACGACTCCGGCAAGACGTGCACTCCTGCTTCGACGTAGTAGCCGCGGATCTCTTTG
>JAJFFE010000363.1 GCA_021776775.1 Planctomycetota bacterium
GCCATGGAGTCGGTGGTCAGAATCACGGCCTTCGCTACACGTTCACCCCTCCCCTCGACCAGGACGGGACCTACTCCTTCGTACTGTCACCAGGAATCATGAGCGTCGGACACGCCCCGGTGGTCGATGCAGAGGAACTAACTTGGGACGTCTCACTGGATTCGAGTCCCGCGTGCATGGGCATGACGTCGCCGATGCATCTCGAGACGGGGGTTGCCGTCACCCGCGAGACCGTCTTCATGTTCGACTGGCCGCTCGATCCAGCGCTCTTCGATCCCGCCGCCTTCACGGTCTTGTTCGGTGGTTCCGTGCTGACGGCGAACGTCCACTTATCGGCCGACGCGACGCGAGTCACACTCTTCTACGATGAGCCTCTGCCCGCGAGTTCGCTCATCCGCGTCCAAGTCATCGGAGACTTTCTAACCGACGATCTCGGGCAATCGGTCGATGCCAACTTGAACGGCCTACCCGGTGGAATCGGACTGGTCGACTTCGAGACGTTGACCCTCACCACGCTTCCCGGCACTCGCGTGTGTGGTCGAGTGTTCGCCTCCGAGTTGGACGGCGCGACCAACGTCCCGCTCCAAGGAGTCACCATCTCTGTCGATGGTCAGTCCGACACGCTGACCACCACCACGGATCGGCTCGGGAACTTCTGCCTCGATCCCGCGCCGGTTGGCCGCTTCTTCGTCCACGTCGACGGCAGCACTGCGATCAATCCAGAAATCCCAGCCGGGGCGTACTATCCATCCGTGGGAAAACCGTTCACTTCGATCGCCTCGCAAGAAGTGATCGTGGGCGACCTGTACCTGCCTCTGATTATCGACGGGACCCTTCAACCGTTGAGTCCGAGCGACACGACGGTCGTGGAGTTCCCGAGCGAAGTCCTGACCAGCCGACCAGAGCTCGACGGCGTTCATATCGAAGTGCCGCCCGGGTCTCTCTTCGCGGATGACGGCACCTTCGGGGGCATGGTCGGCATCGCTCCGGTCGACCCCGACCGTGTTCCCGGCGAGCTGCCTTCGTATCTCGAGTTCCCCTTGGTGATCACTGTTCAGACTGCGCCTTCCGCCTCGGGCGCGATGCAGCCGACGAACTTTGATGACCCCGCTCCGGTACGCTTTCCGAATCTCCCCAACCCAGTCACCGGCGAGCTCCTCACCCCCGGCGAGAAGAGCTCACTGATGAGTTTCGATCACGACCGCGGCGTGTGGACGATCGTCGGCAGTATGACGGTCAGCGATGACGGTCTCTACCTCGACAGCGACCCCGGCGTCGGCATTCGCGCTCCCGGTTGGCACGGAGCCGGGCCAGGCGCACCGCCGCCCGGTTCGTGCCCGGAAGCAGGTTGCGAAACGAGCTCGGTCGAATGCGGCGGATCGATAGCCCTCGGTGCGGCAGATTGCTTGGCGAGCACCCTTCCCTTGGGAGGCGCCCTGTCGTGCGGAATAGGCTTCGTCAACGCCGGACTGTCGATCTACAACGGTTGCGCGAACGGCGACCAAGTGGGCTGCGTCATCGGCGGCCTCGTCACGGGAGCCGGCGCGATCGGCAGCTGCGCTCTCCACGCTACTCCGATTCTGTCAACGGCCGTGGCGTGCAGCAGTGCCGTGTTTGGAATCATGAGCAGTTGTACTTGCCTGTTGACGCCGGAGGCCGGGCCGCCTATCGAGCTGACGGTCGCGTTCGCCTACACGGTTTACCTAGACCGTTTGGCCGAACTGTATCACGTCACTCTCGGATCCACGGTTTGGACCGAATCGGTTCCGCTGAACGTTGGGGATCCCCGCGAGTCCTCCGAGTTGATCGTTCAGATACTCGAGCACGCCGCCGCCAGCGTCGACGCATCGTCCGCCGGTGGAGTCACGGTTACCTCGGGTGAACAGTCCACCGCGCTGGCGCTTCCACGCCCACTTGGAATCGAAGCGACTGACGTCACAGACCTGCTCAACTATCTATCACTCAGCGTCGAGATGTGGGATCAAGGATTCACCACGCACGCCGCGGCCGGCCAAGGCGGCTTCATCGACAAGGACGAGTTGCTGAATGCTCTCCAGGCCGCAACGGATGCGATCGAAACGCTCGCCACTTTGGGACAGCTCAATCTCGACCCCGTCAAAGGGTTCGTGGACGCCTACGAATACTACGTCGATCAACTGGACTCCGGTGACCCACCAGTGTTCGAGCAGACGTTCTACGTGCTGATCGATGAAACCAACGGAACCATTCAGCGCGGAAACCTCAACGGTGGCGGGAACGTGCCCATCTCATCGATCCCTTCGAACGCGTTCTATCGGATCAAATTCTATGATCCGGTCACGACGTACTACGGTTCGAGCGCGTTCGTCGCGGGCGGCACCGGCCAGACCAGTCAGATGCCGACCCCCATGCTCATGCCATCGGACACCCTGGTAGACACCGACGGTGACGACCTTCCCGATGTCGTCGAATTCGTCATCGGCACCAATCCCGATTCGGCCGACAGTGATGGCGACGGGATCTCCGACGGCGCAGAAGTTGGCCAAGGGACCGACCCGCTGACAGGAACTCTCGTCGCAACCGGCATCATCTCCTCGATCGACACGCCGGGTACGGCCGTCGACCTAGTCGCACTCGACGACGTGGTCGTCCTCGCGGACTCGGAGAACGGCGTCTCGGTGTTCAACGTGTTCAACGGGATGAACCCGACAATTGTTGCACAGATCGCCACCGACGATGCCCAAGCGGTTGCGTCCTCCGGCACCCGGGTGGCGGTCGTCGATGGCACTTCCGGCGCGAAGATCATCGATGTCACCGACCCACCCGCGGCGTTCATCGTCAACTCCCTCTCCGTTCAGGAACTCGGCGGCCAGCCCACGTGTGTTGCCGCGATCGGCGGAGCCGCGTTCTTCGGCACGTCGTTCGGTGAAGTGGTCGAGGTCGATCTCACGACGGGACTCATCGTGGGTCGCACCTCCGTGATCGGTTCGATTCAGGACCTCACGGTCACCGGTGGGTGGCTCTACGTTCTCACGACGAGTGACCTGCACACACTGCCACTCCTCAGCGGCTCGTTTACCGTCTCGGATTCGGCCGACGCGACGTCAACGATCGGGACGACCTCGTCCAATCGACGCCGTCTCTTCGTCGGCGGTGGAGTCGCTTACGCCAGCTACTTCGGTGGCTATATGACGTTCGATGTCTCGGACCCGAGCAACCTGCAGCGCATCGCCACCGTCGATGACGGTGTCTCCGCCGCGCTGGGGTGGGCGCAGATCGTGGCCAACGGCTCGGGACTTGGCGTAGCGGCCCTTGGCGCAAATCCAAGCAGCTCGCGAGACGTTTCCCTTTACGACCTCTCGGCCCCGTTGGCACCGTCACCGGCGATCGATGCTCGCTTCCTGCTCACGCACGGAACCCCGGGTTCGGCGACCGCGATCTCGATCTACAACGGAATCGCTTACGTCGCTGACGGTTCGAGCGGCCTTCAAGCCATCAACTACGAGCAGCAAGATACCCTCGGTGTGCCGCCGACTTGCTCCTTCACAACGTCGATCGTCGCGGGCCAGATCAGCGAAGGCTCACTCTATGTCGTCGAAGTCGACGTGACGGATGACGTGGAGGTTCGTGACGTCGAGTTGCTCATCGACGGCGTCACCGTCGGAGTCGACGGGAACTTCCCGTTCGAGTTTTATCGATTCGCCCCACTGACGACCGGTGGAGACCAGTTCGAGATCAGTGTTCGGGCGACCGATACTGGCGGAAACACGACACTCTCCTCGACGTTGATCGTCGACGTCCTGGACGACACGGCACCACCAACCGTTTCTTCCACCAGCCCCACCGCTGGCTTGTCGATTGCCCACGCCGAACTCGAGAACTACGGAGTCACGATCACCTTCGACGAGGCGATCGATGTCAGCACGATAGACGCTAGCTCGATCACGTTGGACTGGGCAGGCCCTGATGACCTCTTCGACACCGGTGACGACGCCACGCTCGTCGCAACGCCAAGTCTCACCCAGTTCGGCCGCGATCTTTCGATCACGACACCCGCGCCTCCGACGACTGGCTTGCTGAGATTGACGCTCGATGGGTCGGTCATCGCGGACGTGGCGGGCAATCTCCTCGACGGCGACGGTGATATGACAGCTGGGGGCGACTATCAACTGGAGTTCTCCGTCTTCGAATCCACCTTCGCCAAACTGTGGCTGCCGTCGACCAGCGGCTCCTGGCACAACCCGGCCAATTGGAGTGGTGGGACCGTTCCGGGCGCGATCGACTCCGTTTTGATTGATCGCCCCGGCGACCTCACGATCACCATCACCGGGAGCGTCACGTGCGCGTCGATCCTCAGCCGCGAGTCGCTCGTCGTTAACGGCGGCAACCTGTCTGTCCTCGACACTGTTCAAGTCGACGCCGACTTCGACCTCAACAACGGCTCGGTGACCGATGCGACGATTCTCGCCGGCGTCGGCGGCACGGTCACCATGGTCACCATGGACCTGAACGGTGTCACGATTGACGCCGATGTGTCTACCGTCGGTTGGACGGTCGTCGAGTCTGACCTCGTCATGAACGGGACCATGACCATGGCGTCCGGCGGGCAACTACGATTCCTCGGGCCGGCGGCTCAAAGTCTGAACGGTATCGGAACGGTGGTATGCGACACGTTTGGTTATGTCGGCCCAACAGCCGGCGGGCAGCTGACCATCGGCCCGGACGCGACGGTTCGTGGAGTTGGCGTCGTGGGTTCGAGCAGTAGCCCGCTTACCAACCTAGGGACCATCGAGGCCGCGAACGCAGAAAACCTGTTCGTTCGTGGCCTGCCGTTCGTCAATCAAGGTCTTCTCGCGGCAACAACGGGACGGTTGTGGCTGAGCGGAGATTGGTCCAATCCAGGCTTGATATCGATCGACCCGTCGCAGCCGTTCTACATGGGCGGGACCGTGCAATCGAGTGACCTCGGTGCCATCGAGGCTCCCGGTGGAGTTTCGGTTCGCGACTGTGCGATCGACAACTCGGGCTCGACGATCCTACTCAACGACACGACGGGATCGTGGACCCTTCACAACTCCACCATTGTCGGCGGAGTTCTGGATACCAGCGAAAACGCAGAGTTCGGAGTCTCGGATACGTCGACACTCGACGCGGTTAGCTTGGAGGGGACATTCCGCTTTCCGACCGTGGGCGGCAACCCGTCAATGGTGATCCTCAACGGGCTCGTGCTGAACGGAACGATGTTCTTGAATAGCGGATCCGGGTCGTTCTCTCTTCTCGACTTCGGAGGAACGGACGACCAAACGGTCTCCGGGACGGGATCGATTGAGTTCGGCCAAGGGTACAGCGCAGTCAACGGTCCCAGTGGTGGCGCCACTTTCACCATCGACTCTGACATAACCGTTCACGCGCCGAACGGACACCTTGGACACACCGGAGGAATCCTAGAAATCAAGGGAAGCGTCCTATCGCCGGGGTCGTCTACTTTGTTGCGAGGAACCGAGTGCATTGTCACCGGCTCGCTCGAAATCGGGAACACCGTGAACACCAGTGGAGACTTGATCAACGACGGTGCGATCGACATGAGCTCTTTCGGGAATTGCAATTGTGACGGTAGCTTCACGCAGGGCGCCGCGGGAACTCTCGAGCTGTACACTTCGAGCCAAATCGAATCGATCGGGGGCGACTTGACCCTCGACGGTTCGCTGGTGGTATCGCTCCCACCGGGGTATCCCGTCAGCGCGGGCACGACTCATGACATTCTGGTCTGCCCCACCGGGACGGTGACCGGAGCTTTCAGCGGCGTGACCCTGCCAACCCTTCCAGCGCCCTTCACGCTCGAACTTCAGTACCTCGCAGATCGAGTTCAACTGGTCGTGACGAACTAGAAGAAAACGCGTGTCACTTGGCCTTCTCCACCGGCTTCTCCGCGGGAATCTCGTTCACGGTGTAGTACGCATGCCGATGCACGAGCGTCTCGTTGTCGCGTGATCCAACCTTGATGAGATCGAACTCGTGCACGTGACCACGCGTCATGACGTCGAGTTCGATCTTCACCGAGAGTCCGTCGGCGGCGAGGTCCACCGAGGTGACGGTCGGCTCCGTGCGATCGACCTCCGGTCCCCCGTACGCGCCGTGATAAATGTGTGTGAAGGTCGTGACCTTGTACGAGGCTGGATCGCCACCGGTTACCGACGCGACTGGCTTGGTGAACGTGATCTTGAAACCGCGAGGCTCGATCGTGATCTGTTTGATCTCGAACGGCATCTTGCCGGTCCACTCGAGTCTCTCGAGTGCGAAGGGTTTGATTCCGCGGACCGGCCAGCCCCGATTCGTGCCTCCGCAGATCATGTTTCCGCGCGCCGTGAAGTGCGTGTCGAGGATGCCAGTCGACAGTCCCTCCCGAAACGGATAGCAGGCTCCCTGCCAAACGCCGTTCACCTGTTCGGTCGTCGCTCGCATCACGATCGACTGCGTGTAGTCGCCAAGGAACATCTGGTTCGTGAAGGGTCCGAACTTACCGCCGCTTCGATCGACGGTGAACGCCGTGATCGAACGTCCCATCCGGATGTAGGGAAAGATCACCGCGTACGGGGACAGCGCCGGAATCCGTTCACTCTCGGCGAGCACCCGGGAGCCGGACTTGGGCTGCAGCGGGGCCGGTCCCAACTCAGGGGCAAACGGGTACCAGTTGTGGCTGATGGGATGACCGGTGAAGCTGCCCGAGGTGACCGCCTTCAAACTACACGCCGAGTTCCACGGTCCCTGACTCTCGATGTAGAACAGTGAACCGTGTTCATTCGCGCCGATGCCCCCGGGGCTGCGCAATCCGCTGGCGAAGGGCACGCTCTGACCATCCGGTGTCACCTTGATAACCCAGCCACGGAACAGAGCGCGCGAGTGGTACGAGGCGGAGAGCCCGAGAGCGACGAACAGGTTGCCGTCTCGATCGAACTCTGAGCCGAAGGCGTACTCGTGGTAGTTCTCGTATCCCCATGCGGCGGAGACCGCCTCGAATCGATCGGCGCGCCCGTCTCGGTTGGTGTCCGTGACGCGCGTCAGCTCACAACTCTGTGTGACGTAGAGACCGTTGTCCTTGTAGGCCAGACCGAAGATCTCATCGAGCCCGGTCGCGAACGGGTGATAGGTTGGCTCCGGCTTCGGATCGTCTACGCCGTCGACGAAGTAGACATCTCCTCGGCGTGTCCCGATGGCGAGACGTCCGTCGGGCAAGTTGGTGAAGGCGCCGGACTCGATGACCAGTCCCGGCGTAATCGGCACCGAGACGATGCGGTAATACTCGCGTTCACGGGCCGCCGTCCCCCAACGTGCACCGACGTCTTCGCCGGAAACGGGGAGGCAGAGCGCGGTGTGAAGCACGAACGTCGTGACGACGAACGCGAAGACGGTCAGCCAGCGACGTAGTGGATTATCGAAGTTCATAGCGAATCGTCACGGTTGAGGTTCCTTGGGGGAGCGTGAGCTCTTGCACGAGCTCTGTCTTGGAAGTGCCTTTCTCGGTAGCGCCAGGCTCCAGTGGGCGAAGATTGAAGCGGCCTGCTGGCAACGTCACCTTTAATCGACCGACCGCGAATTGCTGGTCGGACAGCGACTCTATTTCACCCGTCAGCGCACGGAACCAAAGGGTTTCGTCACGTGGTGAGTCAAACAGCAAAGTGCGGATCAGAACCGGGTGCTCACCCGAAAAGTCCGGCTCCGATCGATCAGCGATCTGGACGTCGCCGCTCGAGTAGAGAAAGGTCGGGACCTCGGACTGGTCGAGTTGGTAACCGCCGAAACGGTAGCCGTAGTTACGAGGGTAGGTCGGATCCGGATTGACCGGCTTCTCTTTGGTCATCTTCGGGCGCAGCGGCCAGGGCGCCTTCGCATCGTCGAGACGCATGAACGTGACGTCTTGCGGTAGAGAGACGGTCCGAGCCGCGGGGTTGAAACCACCGGCGCCTTGTCCGCTCCAGTTGACGGTGACGTAGTCCCCGGACCAGAGGGCAGCCAGACTCCCGGTGTTCGCGTTGAAAGCGTAGTTGAGACCACCCGGGAATCCGACGGCGATGCCTCGATACCCGGCAACCCGACTTCGACCTCGATAGACGCGGGTTACGTCTTCGACCTCGAGCCGCGTGGAGACCCTGCGGATGCCCGAGGGGTCCGGCGCCGAGCGACCGAGGGAGAGGTAGTACCACATCGCTTCGATCTGAGCGTCGACATCTCCGTTCAAGATGTCGTCGTAGATCTGATCCGGATCCTCCCAGTTGTTCGGCATGGTGATGTTTGGGCGGATCGCGTTCGGATTACGCATGAAACGATAGAACCAGCTGGGCTGCAGTCGCTCGTACGACGTGATCAGATCCATGCCCTTGTAGCCCGGTGATTCCTTGCCGTTAAAGTTGTGGCACGTCACGCAATTGAGCGCTTCGTCACCGACGAGCTTTCGCCCCGCGTCTCTGATCTCACCCCGCTGCTTCTGCGGGGGCGGTCGAAGCTCGTGCGGAGGGATCGTGTCGACTCCACGCAGGTAGCCTACCAGCGAGGCGAGGTTGTCTTCCCCGTGCTGCGGCATGCGAGTGTGCATGTACGGCCGCACCGTCGCGCGATCGAAGAGCACCGCACGCAGCCAATCACCACGCAGCTTGGCACCGACACCGGTCAGTTGAGGAGGAATACGAGCTTCGTCACCCAGCGATGGTTCGCTGGTCGTGAACAGCAGATTCGTCGACGCGGCGACGCCGCCGTAATCATTGCGACTGTGACACGCGATGCAGTTGAACGCGGTCAACGTCATCGCAATGGGCGCCTCGGCCGCTTCCGAAGGAGAGGCGGTCGGTGTGGAACTCGCCGCCGACAGCGAGGTTCGTAGCGCGGTGATCTGATCTTCACTGAACCCGTAGCGCGGAGCGCTCCCCGAGTCCTCCGAACTCAGACAACCCCGGCCGGGATTCAGTTCGGATTCCTTCGGTGCACGCGCCACCGGGGACAGCCCATCGAGCGAATGACAGACCGAGCACCGATACTCTTCGAAGTACGCTCGCCCCTCCTCGATTCGAGAACGGTCGAGGGTCCACTCGTTCTCAGCCTGTGGCTTCGCACCGATGAGATAGCTTGCGACGGCCTTCGCTTCGGCTCGCGTCAAACTCATGTCTGGCATCCGCCCCGACGCCCGAACGGCCAACGGCCGAAACAGGAAGTCGGACAACGAGCTGACGCTGTACTTCTCGGAGACGTGCGAGAGCTTCAACAAGCCATTGGTTGACTCTGGTCGCGTCTCTTCGAGAGGGGAGTGGCACGCGATGCAGCCGACGGTGTTGAAGAGTCGCTCGCCCGCGGCCACATCGGTGGCGACCGGAGCCGAGCGTCGGAAACGCTCTTCCGATCGAGAAACCAAGAAGTCAGTGATCGCTTCCGCGATGGTCGCGCGTTCCTCGGTCGTCGCCTCGCCGAGCGTATCCGGCATGATCGTTCCCGGCTGGGCTACCGCGGGAGCCGCAATAAAGCTCTCCAAGTACTCAGGGGATATTAGTCAGCTGTCCGCTCTCAGAGCAAGGATCGCCTTCGTAGCCTTTGAGACGAGCTTCACGGTACTCCCGAAAGCTGTCGGTCTGGCTGACGACGGCCGGAGATCCGGGCTTGTAGTAGGTTCCGGTCGCTG
>JAJFFE010000364.1 GCA_021776775.1 Planctomycetota bacterium
CAGGACGGGGTGAGGCGCCCCCGATCCATGTTTGGACCCCGAGCGGCCGGGAGCGTCTCTAGCGTCTCTCCTTGTATCCCCGTATCCCCGAAACCGAGTTCGCGAACAGCGCCTCTAGTGCAGAAACCGCTGCGCCAACGAGAAGAACGCGAGGCCGTAGTCGTCACGCATGAGAAGCGCGATCCAGTCGTCGTTCGTGATGTTGTCGTCTTCGAGGCCGTCGAGTTGTTCTTGGATGGCATCGATCGGGAGGTGCGAGCTTCGAACAAACCGCAACAGCTCCGATCTCCAGACCTTCCGGTAACAACTCTGTGCGATGCGCATGGCGACCTTCATCCGAACCGGCTCGAGGAGGTGCGGACGCACCCATTTCCACGCGACGAACGCCCAGACGGCGATCGACCCGAGGATCACCACCGTGCGAAGGTTCGAATCCATCGTCTCGATCGGAAGCAGCGCTCCTCCGATGAGAACCGGGAGCAGCACCCCGAGAAACAGAACACCGACGTAGCTCATCCCCCAGAGCCACCAGATCATGCCGAAGCGTGATCGATCGGTGACCCGTTCCATGCGGTTGGCGAAGTCGTACACCTGGCGCAGTACGGCGGAATCGGCGGCGGTCGTGCGGTCGACTCCGCTGACGTCTTCCATCTCTGCCGCGATGTGATAGCTCGTGACGAGAGCGGCGTACTGAACCTCGTCGGTATACGGCAACGCCTTCAGCGTCTCGCGGCCGTCCTCGACCATCTCGAGTTGGGCGGCGAGGAACGTCTCTTGAGCTTCGAGTTCAGGGTCTTCGCACCAGCTGCGAATGACACGGTCGATGCGCTCGCGAATGGGATGCGGCTTGACGCCCAGGAACTCTTGCCGCACCGCGCGGTACTGCATGAGGACGTCTAGAAAATCGAGATCCGGTTCGAAGGCGGCGGCGAACGATCCTTGTTGATCGAACACAATGTCCGTGGTCTGGTCGATCCACTCCTGATCGGCACGAAAGCACGCCGCGCGGAGCAAGCGAATCAAAAAGACGACCCGCGGAGGCGAGTACGGATCGTCAATGCCTCCTTCGGCCCGCTCGAGGGTCCGCCGAAACTCGTCAAAGGAACAGTCGCGCAACAAGTGCAGCCACGCCGGTTCGGTCAGATGGTAATAGAGCTGCGCGGGAAGTCGCTCACCCAACTCGACGAGTATGGCCTCGGGTTCTTCCAACTCGACGTCGCGAAGCGCGTGGAACAGAACGGAGCGAAGTCCGTCGTGATGCGGGTACTGATGAAGCCCTTCGGCAAGATGGCGAAAGAACGCGCCGGCGTCATCACGGACCGTCACGTCGCTGAGAATGGCCAGCGTCAAGAAGTCGAGTGGAGTCGTCGGTCGCTGCTTGAGGTCGTCGTACCATTCGCCCGGATCGCGTCGCAGCCCTTCCTCGATGCTCTTCGCATCGTGCGCCTCGTGGTCGAAGTGAATGATCTGCTCGACGAGCTCCGGCGTCAGGAGATCTCCGTCGTCGATCGAGATGGGACGCCGAGGAGGTTGCTCGTCGGATCGCGGGAGTTGATCGTCGTCGATCGGTGGATCGTCTCGAGAATCAGCCGGGGTGGAGGAATCGACGGAACCAGACGAATCGGCGGGCGTCGTCGGTGTGGTCGGCGCAACGGAGCTAGTGCCGAAGTAGCGCAGCTGAGAGTCGAGCTCCTCGTACGCTTGGCGGATCTTCTGAAACTCTTCGGGATGGCGTTCGGGCTTGTACTTCTTGATCAACCGACCGTACGCACGCTTGAGTGCCCGCCGATCGTACCCACCGGGTTCGAGTTCGAAGAACCCTTCGGGATCGTGCGGGAGAGCGTCCCAGCGCGGTGTTTCCTCTACCACACGAACCTCAATCGAACAGTTTCATGATCCAACGAAACAGGAACCAGACGAGAATGATCCAGATCCATCCGTGCTTCACTTGCTTGGACATTCGCCGCTGCTGCTTGAACTTGTTGAGAGCTTCGAACCACTCGCGCTCGAGTCCGAATACTTCCGGCGCTTCGGTTCGAATGAGGCGCACCACCTTGACGACGTGCTTTGCTCCTTCGATTCGGTTGGCACCGGACCGGAAGTCCGCGTCGAGACCCCGACGCATCTCCATCGCGTGACTAGTCGGCGCGAGAAGCGCCCGTCGTAAGAAATCGATCAGCCCCTCGGCGTGCGGGAACCGTTCGGTCAGCGACTCGAAGAAGTCGACGTGACGGTTCATGACGCCGAGTCGATGCGCGAGTCGCGCGAGGTCGGGAAAACGATCGACGTCGATGGTCGACAGCCGGTTCGGCTCGACCCGCCCCCCGTCTTCGAGGTCGCCGCGAATCCCTTCGAGGGTGTTGCGCACCTCGTCGCGGTCGGGGCCGTCACGCAGGAGTGAGCGCTCCGCGGGATCTCGCCCTCGCCAACGCTCGCGGCGGGCGACGAGTTGCTCCGCCTGGGCCAGCGGATCGAAGCTCAGCATTTCCTCGAGGTACTCGCGCGCCGTCGGCTCAATCGCCATCGGCCAGCTCCTCGCCCGACGGATCGCCCGATTCTTCGTAGGCGAAGCCGAGGCGCGACAGAGTCATCAGGAGCAAGTTCTTCGACGACTCGAACAGGTCACGATCGCCCGACGCCATGGCGCGCTCGAAGTCGTCGAGCGCCGTCTCGATCTCGTGCCGCTGGAACGGGCTGATTTCGCCGACCGCTCGCTCCGCGAACAACAACAGCCGCTGGTTCGGCACCTCGTCTCGAGGATAGAACTTGAGCTTCTGGAGAGTGGTGATCGCCTTCTTGATCTCCTTCTCGGATAGCCCCTTCACGTGCTGCAAGAGCACCGCTTGGAACTTCTTGCCGGTGCTGGCGACGAGCGCTTCGACTTCGAGGATCCCGTTGAGGTCGTACGAGAATCGCACGTGCACTTCCATCCCGGCCGGACCCGGGGGAATTCCGGTAACGACCAACTCTCCGAGTTCGAGGTTGTCGTCGACCCGTCGGCCTTCGCCCTGGAACACGCGCAGTCGCATCTCCCGCTGGTTGTCACTAACGGTGCCGACGACCTCTTCCTTCGACACCGGAATGGTCGTGTTGCGGTGGATCACCGGCAGGTAGTAGCCGTCGCGCTGATGTTCTCCGAGCTTCTTCGTGGTCTCGACCCCGAGCGTGAACGGACAGACGTCGGTCATCACCATGTCGTCGACGGCGCGATCGTCGAGGATCAACGCGGACTGCACGGCGGCACCGAGAGCGACGACCTGATCCGGGTCGAACCGGGTGCCGGGCTCGCACTGCAGTCGCTCCCGGACCATGTTGTGCACCAGCGGCATGCGCGTCGCGCCCCCCACCAGAATGACTTCGTCGAGTTCTTGTACGCTCCAGCCGGCGTCACGTAGCGCGCGAAACACGGGACGCTCCAGGCGGTCGACCAAGTCCTTACACAGCTCCGACACTTGCGAGAGTCCGATCTCGAGTTCGGGCGCATCGTCGGGGATGAGTCCGTCGCTCGCTGGAATGCGGATCTTGGCCGGACTGCTAGATTCCGCGGTCAGCTCACGCTTGGCCCGCTCGCACTCGCCGCGCAACCGCGCCAAACGTTGTGGCTCGCGGAACTCGACCTGCTCGAGCTGCAGTCCTTGCTCTCGCAGGGCCCAAGCACAGAGCCGATCGGTGAAGTCCTCTCCGCCGAGGTGGCTTTCGCCTGACGTGGCGATGATCTCCAGCGTGCCCTCGAAGACCTCCATCATGGTGACGTCGAACGTTCCCCCACCGAGGTCGAAGACCAAGAAGCGCTTGTCGGCCAAGCGGTCGTGAAACCCATAGGTCAGAGCGGCCGCGGTCGGCTCGTTGATAATGCGTTGGACCTGCAGGCCGGCCAACTCGCCGGCGAGTTTCGTCGCCTTGCGTTGATGATCGTTGAAGTACGCCGGCACGGTGACCACGGCGCGGATCACCTCGGTCCCGAGGAACTCCTCGGCGTCGTGCTTGAGCGAACGCAGGACCAAGCTCGACAGCTCGCTCGAACTGTATTCCTTGCCGCCGAGCGAGATAGATTGGTCGGTGCCCATATGTCGCTTGAAGCACGACGCGGTTCGATCCGGCTGCGTGATCCGGAGTTCGACCGCCGGATGCCCGACTATGACCTGACCCCCGTCGACCAAACCGACGACGGACGGGGTAAGGAAGTGACCGGTGGCGTTCGGGATCAGCTCCGGGCGACCCTCGCGGAAGACGGAACAGAGGGAGTTCGTGGTTCCGAGATCGATACCGATGAGAGGAAGAGTCATGGAAGCCTTAGGGAAGCGCCGGTTCTGGTTCGGACAGCCCGCCTGGTCACAACGGCTCACCGTCGCCGGTTGCGGGCCGGGTACTCGTCGGGGCGCCGACCTCGCGGTACCGGATCCGGGACCAAGAGCACGCGGCGCAAGATTGCAGCAGCACGAGAGCTAACAGAGGCCCGATCGTGTGGCTAGAGGCCCGGCCGAAAAGTCAGAGGCACGGTGCGCGGCGGTCTTCGACGGAATCTCACCATTCGTAATCCTCAACGAATCCACCAATTCGCCTGCGAATTCCGAACGGCAATCTTCCGCCGAACTCCACCACTCACC
>JAJFFE010000365.1 GCA_021776775.1 Planctomycetota bacterium
GGTTCTGCTGACCTCTACTTCGTTAGCGCTGTCGACCTCGATGGCGACGGTGAGTGTGAAATCATCGGATCGGGAGGTGGTCGCACCTACATTTATGGGGCCGACGGCACACTTGAAGAGACTCTTTTCACGTGGTTGACAAGCGAGCCGGCCTTTCCCGCGGACCTCGATGGGGACGGAGGCTTCGAGTTTGTCTCCACTGGAGGTGGAATCAGTGTCATGGGTGATACAGGATCCGCGTGGTACTCGACGTTGGAGTTCTCCGCTCCGCAAGGGCTCGTCGTCGGGGACGCAGACGGCGACGGCGACCAGGACTTCCTGTTCTACACCAGTGGTTGGCAACTACACCTCGTCGATGCGGCGACACTCGAGGAGCTGCCCGGATTTCCGATGACGCTCGCTTGGGGAGGGGCGACGTTTCCCAGCCGCGAGACGGCGATGGCCGATCTCGACGCCGATGGCGACGTCGAGATCATCTTCAAGTCGGGCAACGGGATCGAGGTCTACTCAATCCCGAACGTCGGCACCGAAACTCCCAAACTCGAGTGGCCGGTATACGGCAAGGGGCCGAAGCAGAGCTTCTTCTACCACGAGGGCGCACTGCCGGTCCCTCGGTTTGTTCGCGGAGATGCTAACGCCGACGGCTTTGTGGACGTCGCCGATGTCGTGAGCCTACTGTCCTCGCTGTTCGTGTTGGCACCGGACTTCTCGTGCCCGGAGAGTCTCGATGTCGATGGGGATGGCGGTGTCGGAGCGATGGATCCGCTCGCGCTTCTAGACTACCTGTTCGTGGGTGGGCCGATGCCGCCGTCGCCGTTTCCGAGTTGTGGCGAGTGGGATGTTCCGCTCTACGAATGCTCGCGGATCTATTGCGGGCCGTGATGCGTGGTCGGACAGCGCCGCATATGAGATTCGTTCTGTTTGCAGTGGCTGGTCCTTCCACTTCGAGGAGAAGAACGAGTGGCGATTTGGCAGTACCTGTCCACCCAACGGTGGCGGCCATGACCAGGGACGCCACCTTGCGCGGGCGTAAACCACTGCAGAAAACCCAACGCGAGGACCCTGACGCCCGCGTTCGTGTCGATACTTTCGAGAAGCTGCACGACAAACACCGCCGCTAGCTCTAGAGCAAAGCTAGGAACGGCCGGAGACCTCGAAGTCTCCGGCCGTTCTTCGTTGGGCATAGACGCGTCAGTCGCAGGGCAGTGCGTCCACCGTCGTGTCGATCCCAGGAGTTGGGAATGGCGCCGGTGGCGGCGGACCGAACTGGAATAGGTAGGCTAGCAAGTAGATGGCGTCCGATATCTCGACCACAGCGTCGTCGTTGGCGTCGAGCGCGCTGTCGCATGCAGGTGTCATGGTGCCGAGCAACGCCTCGAGGACGACGACCGCATCGGTAACGTGTACGGCCCCGTCACCGTTGGCGTCGCCGCGGAGAAACGGAGTCGAGTACACGAACGCGTCGACGAGGCTTGCCGATCCCGCCGCGCTCTGAACCGTGACCGCGACGGCGCCCGATTGCGCGACCGCCGGAGTGCTGGTGTGGATCAACGCGTCGGACTCGACGACGAACTCGCTTACGCTGACCCCACCGAACAGAACGGTCGTGACGTCGAGCAAGCCGCTGCCGACGATGTCGACGGCTGTCCCTCCGTCGGTCGAGCCGAGCGTCGCTGACAAGGAGAGAACGATCGGAGCGGCGGGTGGCGGTGGGCTCGAGATGAACTCAACGCCGCTCGGGGTCGCCAGTAGCACGCCCGCGTCGTGAAAGAAGGGGCGGACCTCGTCCAGCCCCGAGGCCGTGCCATCGCCGTCCAGGTCTTCTACGATGTACAGCGCATCCTCGGCGCCGTCGGCCACGACAAGAGCGCCGGTCGCGGTCAACCTCGCGTCGTTGGGGTCGGTGATGACAGAACCACTCGAGAAGACCGTCGCTTCGGAGGCACCGATGGCGCCGTCTTGATCACTGTCTTCAAGCCGGATGATGGTGCCGTTGTCTTCGTCGATCACGTACACGACTCCGGCCGCGGTCACTTGCAAGGAATCAACGTCTCCCACCGGAACCGCAGCGCCGTCGTAGAACAGCACCGACTCTCCGGGGTCGAGCGCATCCCCATCCGAATTGAGGTCTTGGAGTCGGTAGACCTGGCCGAGCACTGAATCCCCGACATACACCGTTCCATCGAATGCGACGGCTATCGATTCGGGGTCTTCGGTCGGTCCGGCTTCCGCAGCGGTTGCGTCGTAGAAGGTTGTGATCTCTCCGTCATCCAGAGCGTCGCCGTCGGCATTCCCGTCGAACAACCGGAAGATGCTCTTCACGCCGGACCCGTCATCGGAAACGTAGACTACTCCGTCCGCAGTGACGGCAATACCGTTGGGCGTCGATAGGTTCGGACCCGACGACGTGTCGTCGTAGAACGGCGTGATTTCACCGTCGTCGTTGCCATCGCCGTCACGATTGTTGTCCCGAATGAAGAGAACAGCGTCCAAGGTGCCGCTGTCCGAAACTAGGAGGCCGTCGCCGTACGCATGCAAGTGGCTCGGCGTCGACAGGTCGGGGCCCGGAGACGAGTCGTCATAGAACAGATTCGCTTCGGAGGTCGGGTCGATCACTCCGTCGGAGTCGAAGTCGACCATCCGGTAGATCACGTCGTCGGCGCTGTCGCAGACGAACGCAATGTCTTGGGAGAGTGTGGGTACTCGCAGTGCCAGAAGGGCAAACGCGACCAAAGTGATGGTGCGAGGCATTCGGCTCGGTTCCTTTCGGTTGCGGGGGTCGCCAGTCGTAGCGGCCTTGGCAACTCGACGGCCAAGCGGGTCGGAAGCTTGTTGACTCTTTCAATAGTGTGACTTAGGTCAATGGCCCGCGTTTCTCGTCTACCGAATGTCGCCGTTAGAACTGGCGCGAATCGGACCGTTTGGTCGCTTGCGGTCTGGGCTGAACGGGAGGGGTCTGGGAATTCTCGGCGTCGCCCGAATATCGTGGTCGGGAGGGCGTCGGGCCGGCCTAACTCAGCTTCGAAGGAGGTGGGCTATGACCTTTTCCCGCGCACTCGCGCTTTGCTTGATTCCGCTCGCTCTGGGACTGACCTCGGGCTGCAAGCACAAGAGACATCACCAGACGTTCACCAATGACGTCGTCACGGTGGAGACTCATGGCGACTTCCGCTGGGAAGCGGACGTCGACTTCTATGACGCAGTCGAAGAGTACGAATGGGCCAACCCGTTCGTCGACGCCCAGGTCGAGTTCGAGGCGTTCGACTTCTATGGCGAGTTCACCATCGAGATCTTTGATCACTTCGACTTCTTGGTGTACTCGAGGACCTTTATCGGGAAAGACGACTACCGCTACGAGTTCGACCTGACCGAGTTCGGCGAACCCGGAGTTTGGTTCGTCCGGCTGATCAGCCACGACGTCGACGGTCTCCTGAATGTCGATCTCTACTGATTCACGATTCGCTAGTAAATCCCCGACGCTCGCTTCGCGTCACTCATGCCCTTCTTGGCGGAGTGACGCGATTTCTGTTTCGGTGAGCTCGCGCCAAGATCCACGCGGAAGATCACCGAGCGTGACGTCGACGATCGCGGTCCGTTCGAGGTGCACGACTCGAATGTTCTGCGTCTCGAACATGCGCCGAACCTGGCGCTTCATTCCCTCCCCGATGCGCACTTCTGCGACCGGCTTGGCCTGATTCGGCAGCAGTTCGACTTCAGCCGGGCTCGTCTTCTTGCCTACTTCAGGAAGAAACACTCCTGCTCGGAGTTCGTTCAGCTGATCGGGACTCGGGGCACGGTTCAGGGCCGCCCGGTACGTCTTCGTACAGGTGTAGCGAGGGTGAGTGATGCGGTGTTGAAGGTCACCGTCGTTGGTGAACACCAAGAGCCCCTCGGTCTCGAGGTCCAAACGGCCGACCGGTAGGACTCCACGAGTGATCGCGCTTTTCGGCAGCAGGTCCATGACCGTGAGCCGCTCATGCGTATCGTGGGTGCTGGTGATGAACCCTGCCGGCTTGTTCAAGATCATGGTCAACGGAGTTGGCGGTTCGACCTTCTCGCCGTTGATGGTCACCGTTGCTTTGTCGGGATCGATCTTGAAGCCGAGATCCGTCGCGACTCGGTCGTTGACATAGACGAGCCCCGCCTGGATCAGCAACTCGGCCTTGCGGCGCGAGCAGTGCCCGCAGCCTGCGATGTACTTGTGGAGTCGCTGCTTCACGGACGGTCCTCACCGAAATCGACGGGATCAGTGGTGCGAAACTCCGTGGTCGACGGCGCACCGTGTGCGTGCTGATAGCGTACGCGGCCGTCAACTGCAATGGCCAGAATTGAAGACGAGACGGTTCCGCGATCTCTGAAGCTCTTCTCGAGGCCGGGACGGTCGCCGTCCGGACCCGTCTTGAGCATCGCTCGGGCCGTGATCCAGGGGTCTTCGCCGCGTTCGCGGCCGGAATTCCATTCTTCGAGGGCGCGGTCAACCTCGCCAACGTCGTCACGCTCGGGCGAGCCGAAGTTGGAGAACGCGTACGTTCCCATTGGCAGCTGACGAAGCATGGAGTTACGGTCGTCGCGCGTCGCCAACCAAAGCTCTTCGGCGGTGCCGAACAGGAGATTGTAAGGCTGCGAGTCCTGCTCGACGCTTTTTCGCCACAGTTCCTGCGCGTGTTCAAGGCTGACGGATTCCAAGATGTCGCGGACGAGGAGGCCGCGTGACCGTTGCTGAGGCGTAGCGGTCACTCGCAAGTCACTGCGATTCGTGATAACCGCGTAGAGACCGTGCTCGTTGATCCCCAGCCATGTTCCCCTGGCTCGTTCGTCGCTGGGACCGAACCAGCGGTGCGGCGCCGTGCCGTGGACTTGGGGTGGGGCGCTCGGTCGGTTATACGACTCGTCGCGATTGGCAGCCACAAACACACGGTAGTGGTGGTTCGTGGCGCCGGTGGTACCAGTGTCGGAAAGGACAACGCCGTGAGAGATGAGGACGGTGCACATTCGAGTGCCGTCAGCTCTTGGCAGCCTTCGCGGACCACTCGTCGCCACACTCCGTCTTGATCTGCTCCAGAAGCTCTTCCGCTCGCTCGCTATCGCCGTCGGCCGACGCCTTCTTGTAAGCGCTGTGCAGCTCCTTGTACTTGCTATCGAGCATTTCCAAGATGTCTTTTCGAGCGTCGGTCAGAATGCGGATTTGCTCTTCGGGAACGCGCTCCGCTTGAAGATTCTTGACGCCAGCATCGAGGATTTCGAGCCCACGCCGCGGACCCTTGCCCAAGTCGACACACGCCTCGAGTGCCGTACGGCGAGTGTCTTTGGCCTGGTCTTCGTATTTCTCGATTTCCGAAGAGGAGAACGTGATCTCAGCCGTCGCTTGCGCCTCGCGCGCCGCCTTGGCCTTGGCGTCTTGTTCTTCCTTGTATCGCGCTTCGGTGCGAGCCTTTTCGGACTCCATGCTGCTCCTGACGAGCTCGTCGGGGCTCGACCCAGAGTTCATCTCCCACACGATCCAGACCACGGCGACGATCGCGACGATCATGCCGACTGCGATAAGCGTGAGCTGCATCGGGTCTGCGGAGACGGTGCGCGCGCGGGTTTGTGCATGGTGATGGCGAGCCCCGCCGCCGCCTTGCGCTGTTTTCGCGCCGCGGGTCTTGTTCAGCGACGGAACCTTCTTGCGGCTGTCGACGACGTGGCCATCGGCGCGCTTGGCGATCGCTTGGCGCAACTTGTTGGCGACGTTCTCGTCGAGGTAGCCCTCTCGAACGAGGAAGTGGCCGATCCCTTCCTTCACGCCGGCGCTGTCGCGGTAGTACGCCAAGAGCTCTGCGGACTCTTGCTCCGTGTAGATGCCATTTCGTTCGCATAGGCGAAGGAAAAGCTGATCCCTCGAGTCCACCATGTCCGTGATTCCAATCGCTCGCGGTTCGTTCGGTCGTGCCTGGCCACTGGCGCCGGTTTCGACTCCGCCAAGGCTAGAGAGCGATAGGGGTTGGGTCAAGGTACTGCGCTGGCTGTTACTGCGATCTCAATCACTTGCATTCGAATCGCCGAGGTGCAATCGTCGCGATTCTGGTCTTCGGAGGATCGTAGCTGCGCCTAGCCCGACGAAGTCGAGCCCACCAGTCGTGAGGTAAGCAGATTGAGCTCATCGGACATTTTCAACGTCGTGATCGGGACCGCCGGCCATATCGACCACGGTAAGTCCTCGATTGTCCGACACTTGACGGGAATCGATCCGGATCGTTTGCCGGAAGAGCGAGATCGTGGATTGACCATTGACCTCGGGTTCGCGCCCATGACGCTCTCCACCGGTGAACGGCTCGGCATTATCGATGTGCCCGGGCACGAACGGTTCATCAAGAATATGGTGGCCGGCGCCTCGGGAATCGATCTCGTCATTTTGGTCGTCGCGGCGGACGATTCGGTCATGCCGCAGACCCGTGAGCACCTCGACATCATGACGTTACTAGGCGTCAAACGAGGCATGGTGGCGATCAACAAGATCGATCTGGTCGAACCCGGCTACCCCGATCTCGTCGCGGAAGAAGTCGCCGATCTTGTCAAAGGGACCTTTCTCGAAGGCGCGCCCATTCACCAGGTCTCGGCTCACACGGGCGAAGGGCTCGACGGCCTGCGCGACGCGATCGACCGTGCCGTGCGCGAGCTGCCACCGCACGATCCCGAGGGCGTCTTCAGGATGCCGATCCAACGCGTCTTCTCGGCGAAGGGGCACGGCACCGTCATCACCGGGATTCCGGTCAGCGGCAACGTCAAGCTGGGCGATCCGCTCGAGATCTTGCCGCTCGGTCAATCCGGACGAGTCCGCGGACTGCAGGCGTACAAGCACACGGTTGAGGAGGCGCGCGCCGGCCACTCGACGGCAATCAATCTCAGTGACGTGAACTTTCACGACGTGCACCGCGGCATGGCCGCGTGCACCCCTGGGTACTTCCGCTCGAGCGACATGATCGAGACACGCTTGCGCGTCCTCCCCCATTTCAAGATTCCGCTGCGTCACCAGATGTCCATTCGGTTCCACACCGGAACCGTCGAGATGGTCGGAAAACTCTACCTCTTGGAGCGAAAGACCATCGCACCTGGTGAGGAGTCGTACGCTCAGTTTCGGCTGCAAGAGCCGATCGTCGTCGCTCCCGGGGACCGCTTCGTGTTCCGCCAAGAGTCGCCCATGCTCACTCTTGGCGGCGGTGAGATATTGGATCGCTCCGCGTGGCGGTTGAAGCACGGCAAAGAGTATGTGCTGCAAGCGCTCGAGCGTAAGAAAGACGCACTTGGTTCGAGGACAGACTTCATCGCGTCGATCGTGCACGAAGCGCCGTTGCGACTGATCGACGTGCCGACGATCGCTCGGCGAGCGAGCTTGCCCGAGGGCGATGTGAAATCGGTCTTCGAAGAGCTCGAAGAACGTGGCGAGATTCTCCCCACGACAGCCACCGGGCGTTGGTTCTCCTCGGAAGGCGTCACTCTCGGTGCCAAGCGCATTCGCGGAGCGCTCGAGTCCGCGTTTGCGGAAGAGCCGCATCGCATCTTCGTCGCCAAGCCCGAAGTACGCGACCGCTCTCGGCTGGAAGGCGACTTCTTCGAGCGCGTGCTCGTCCATCTCGATGCGCAGGGTGTGATCAAGGTCGAGCGAGGCGGACGAGTCAGCCTTCCCGATCGCAAGCTCGACCTGTCGAAGAACGAACGCGTCTGCTACGAGCTGGTTCGTGAAGAGTACGCGAATAACCCGTTCAACCCCGCAGACACGGATTCACTCGCTGAGCAGCACAGCCGCTCGGCCAACATCATCGGCAAGATGCGGCAGCTGCTCGTCGATCAAGAAATTTTGGTCAGGGTGTCGACCGACATCATCTTGCATGACGACGCGGTGGAAGTTGCCAAAGAGAAGCTGCGAGAGTTGTTCGTCGCTGAAGGACCGTTCACGGCGTCGCGCGCCAAAGACGCCATGGAGACTTCGCGGAAGTTCGCAATCCCACTTCTCGAGTACCTCGACTCGGTCAAGTTCACGCGCCGGGTCAAAGACCTGCGGGAGCTGGTCGACGCGTGACGACTCCTCGTCGCTCCGCGACAAGTGCCGCCGCTGAAGACGATCTTTCTCCCGACGACCCTTGGCCCGTTCGTGCTCTAGTCGCGTTACTCGTCGGTGCGGTTGGGATCGCGTTCGCTCCTATCTTTGTCGAGTTCGGCGATCGGCTCGATGGTATCGGCCCGTCGGCGGCCGGGTTTTGGCGCATGTTCTTTGCGGCCATCATTTTCGCTACTGTCGTACGTGTGAAGCGCCCGGCGCCGCCGCGGGCGCATCCTCGGACCGCCCGCGGGTGGTTGATTCTTCCGGGCGTCCTGTTCGCCGGCGACCTCATGGTTTGGCACTGGTCGTTTCGATTTACGAACCTGGCCAATGCGACGCTGCTCGCCAACCTGTCGACAGTGGTCGTCGTGGTGATCGCGTGGTTTTGGTTTCGCGAGCGATTCGGCGGGCTGTTTCTCGTTGGTGCAGCCGTCGCTCTCGTCGGAACGATGGTTCTTCTCAACGCGAGTTTTCAGGCGGACCCTGCGACGTTCAAGGGAGACATGTTGGGCATGGCGACCGCGCTGTTTTACGGGTCGTATCTGGTCAGCGTGAAGATCCTTCGGCGCCAAGAATCCACGTTGCGCATCATGTTGTACAGCTGTGTGACGGCAACGCCGCTGTTGCTGATCGCTGCGTTGGTGAGCGGCGAGCGCGTCATGCCTCAGTCGCTCGGTGGGTGGGGGGCCATGGTCGGGCTCGCCGTCGTTGCTCACGGCGGCGGCCAAGCGTTGATCGCCTATGCGTTAGCCCACTTGCCGGCCAGCTTCTCGGCGGTGACGTTGCTCATTCAGCCGTTGTCGGTCGCCGTGCTGCAGTGGGTTCTGTTTGACCAGGTTCTGACGCGCGGACAGATGCTCGGTGGCGTGGTGCTGGTGGCCGGTATTGCGCTCGCTCGTTTGGGGGCGACGCCGAAACGACTCAGACGCGCATCGTGACCGACGCTCATCTTGGCTGACGCACATCGCGACTCGGGTACGGCTCAGCCGCAGATGGCGTTCTTGCCCGCGCGCTTCGCTTCGTACAAGTTCTCGTCGGCTTTCCTCACCAGATCGACCGCGGTCATGCCGGACTTGTACTCCGCAATCCCGATACTCAGCGTCGCTCGAATCTCCGTCTTGAGAAACGCAAAGGCTTCGTCGGCGATCGCGGCGCTGAGCCGCTTGGCCACCTCGCGGGCACCCTCGAGATGGGTTTCCGGCAAGACCAAGGCGAACTCGTCACCAGCGTAGCGCGCGGCCAAGTCGGGACCGCGCTTCGTCGCCCGAATACGTGCGGCGAGGTCGGAGAGGATGCGGTCACCGGCTAGGTGTCCGTAGTGATCATTGATCTTTTTGAACCCGTCGAGGTCCATGAGCAGGATAGTCAGCGGGGTTTTGTAGCGGCCGGCGCGGAGAACCTCGCGGGCGAGTAGGTCGTAGAGCGTTGCGTAGTTGTAGAGCGACGTGAGTCCGTCTCGGGTCGCCCGCGAGTTCAAGTCTGCGATCGCGTGCGCACCGGCGAGAGATTGAGCGAGAAGCCGCGCCGCAATGAGCAGCGCGTGTCGACTTTCGCTGTCGACTTCCGGAACCGGGCGGCTCAAATTCGCGAGGTTTGCAACGCCGTAGATCTCACCGGCCTGAACGAGCGGGAGCACGATGCACGATTGGCCAAGACCGTTGGCGTAGGTTGGAATAGCGAGGCCGGCGTTCGTTCTGAACCTTCCGACGTCGGTCAGGAACAACGGCGCGGAAGCGCGAGCAGCCGCCACCATGAGAGACACTTTGGGATCGAGTTGCTCGGCGGGGTGCTCATGGGCGTCGCGTTCGGGTTCGGCCAGCACCGGGCAGCCCTCGATCTTGGCAACCACCGGTGATTTCGAATCACCGTTTTGCGATGGTGACGCCATCAGCTCGACCCGTCGCGGCAGCGGATGGTCGGCCCCGTTGCGTGAGGTCGCCGCGAGGTTCAGCGCACCGAGTAGGTCGGCGACGTAGATCGACGTAGACCGCGCCCCGACGAATTCACCGAGCACCTCGAGGGCGCGCTTTGCGAGCGACTCCGCGTCCACGTCTCGCGGGTGCCCTTCACCGAGCGTCTCGGTTAGGGCGTCGAGTAACTTCCACGCGTCACTAGCCAGTTGGGGCCTCCCCACTTCCGGTGCCGTGGCATCTTCCCGAATCGACGCCCGGATTGCCAGTTGTCGGCACCGTGGTGGCTGGACGCCGCCTGGGAATCCGGCCGGTGCTGCTCTGCGGTCCCACCCGCAGCCGCTTCTGCGGACCGGGTCGAGGGCCCGCGCCGCTCCCCGAACCCCCGTTTCCTGGATTCGGGCCGGGACGGACGGGAACGACTTCGCTTCCCGAATGAAGCGGGCTAGAATTCCGCGCCGAACGCGATCCTGTCCTGCGTTCGACTCCGGTCGATCCGGCCCGAAACTTCCACTGCCTCCGAACTTCATCTGCCAACGTGGTCGTCTCGAACGGCCCGGCAGCCGCGATAGAAAAGTCCGCGACATGCGAGTCTACGACAACGTACTCGATACCATCGGAAACACGCCTCTGGTTCGGTTGAACCGTATCGCCCACGGTCTGCCTGGAACCTGTCTCGTCAAGTACGAAGCGTTCAACCCCGGCGGGAGTGTGAAAGACCGTATCGGCGTTCACATGATCGACGAGGCGGAGCGAACCGGGAAGCTCAAGCCCGGTGGGACCATCGTCGAGAACACGTCGGGCAACACCGGCCTCGGCCTCGCTTTGGTTGCCGCGGTGCGCGGATACAAAGCGATCTTCACCATGCCGGACAAAGTTGCGCCCGAGAAGGCTGTGCTGCTTCGTGCGTTCGGCGCCGAAGTCATCATGTGCCCGACCGCGGTCGAGCCCGAAGATCCGCAGTCGTACTACTCCGTCGCGAAGCGGCTCGCGAGCGAGATCGAAAATTCGGTCTGTCCCAACCAGTACGACAACTTGATGAATCCCGACGCCCACTACCGCACGACGGGCCCCGAGCTGTGGAAAGACACGGACGGAAAGATCACCCACTTCGTGGCGGGCATGGGCACCGGCGGCACGATCACCGGCATCGGGAAGTATCTCAAGGAGCAGAACCCCGACGTCAAAGTGATCGGAGTCGATCCCATCGGTTCGCTCTACGCCGAATACTTCAAGAGCGGAACGATTGGCGAAGCGCATACGTACAAGATCGAGGGTGTGGGCGAGGACATTATCCCGGGCGCGATCGATTTCGATTACATCGACGAAGTCGTTCAGGTCACCGACCGCGATGCGTTCCGGACGGCGCGCCGACTGACTCGTGAAGACGGCGTATTCACTGGGAGCTCCGGTGGAATGGCCATGTGGGCCGGTCTGCAAGTCGCGCGTACGCTCGGCCCCGACGACATCATGGTCGTGCTGATCCCCGATACCGGAGAGCGCTACCTGTCCAAGGTTTACAACGAAGATTGGCTACGTGAGAACCAGCTGATCGATCCCGGTATCACGTACACGGCGCGTGAGATCATCGCGCGTAAGAAGAAGCCCTTCGACGTGATCATCAGTGTCTCGCCCGATACCAAGGTGCTCGACGCGATCAACCTCATGCGCAAGCACGATCTCTCGCAGCTTCCGGTCACGGAAAATGACGAAGTTGTCGGAAGCCTTCGCGAGGCCGGCGTGATCGAGTTGTTGCTCCAGGGAGAGACCGCGACGGCGCAGGCGGTGCGTGAAGTCATGGAAGCGCCGTTCCCGATCGTCGAAGGAAGCACCGACGCTGAAGACATCTACGACTTGATCTCCCAGGGTGCGCCGGCTGTGTTGGTTCCGAACCACGGCGGCGGCTATAGCGCAATCACGAAGTGGGACCTCATCCACTCCATCAGCGGGAAGCGGTAATCTGGTGAGCGACGACCCAACAATGCGCTTCGCAACGCGAGCGATCCACGCTGGTCAGCGGCCCGATCCGTCCACCGGCGCGATCATGACGCCGATTTTTCAAACGTCGACCTACGTTCAGTCAGAGCCGGGGAAGCACCAGGGTTACGAGTACTCGCGAACCGGAAATCCGACGCGCGCCGCGCTCGAAGCGAACCTGGCGTCACTCGAAGGCGGCACGCACGGTCTTTGCTTCGCCAGCGGACTCGCTGCCACCGACACCGTCCTCAAAATGCTCCGCTCGGGTGATCACGTGGTCGCCGGCAACGATTTGTACGGCGGCACGTACCGAATTTTCGAGCAGGTCTATCGACCGTTCGGGCTCGACTTCACGTTTGTCGACGCCTCGGATCCGAAGAACGTCGAAGCGGCCATGACCGACCGCACCAAGGTCGTCTGGATCGAGACTCCGACCAACCCGCTCCTGAAGATCTCGGACATCGCCGCGATCTCGGCGCTTTGTCGAGCCAAGGGCGCGATCTCGGTGGTCGACAACACGTTCGCAACGCCGTACTTGCAACGGCCGCTCGAACTCGGCGCCGATATGGTCGTTCATTCCACCACGAAGTATCTCGGCGGCCACTCCGACGTGGTCGGTGGCGCGATCGTCACCAGCGATGACTCGCTCTTCGAACGTTGCGCCTACATTCAGAACGCCGCCGGCGGCATCCCGGGTCCCATGGACTGCTTCCTCGTGTTGCGCGGAACCAAGACCCTCGCCGTGCGACTCGATCGTCACCAGGAGAACGCCGCCCGCGTCGTCGATTTCTTGGGCGATCACTCCAAAGTGGGGCGGGTCTACTACCCCGGCTTGAGCGATCACCCTGGCCATGACGTCGCCAAGCGGCAAATGTCCGGGTTCGGCGGAATGATCTCGTTCACCCTGGTCGACGACACCGAGGCGAACGCTCGGGCGCTCGTCTCCCGGACGAAGGTGTTCTCGCTAGCCGAGAGCCTCGGCGGGGTGGAGAGTTTGATCGAGCACCCGGTGTCGATGACCCACGGCTCGATTCCTCGCGAAGAGCGGCTGAAGGCGGGTCTCAGCGACGGCTTGGTCCGATTGTCGGTGGGGATCGAAGATGCCGACGACTTGATCGAGGACTTGGAGCAGGCGCTCGGCTAAGCGCGAGCGACCCATCCTCCTCGACGGAACTCGGACTCGTCGCACTTAGACTCTTCGAACGCCGGCGAGTCTAACGTCAGGATTCCATGCCGTCGAAGAGCGTGAATCCAAGCGCTCCGAAGAACAAGACCGGTAGCCACGCTGCCACCGCTGGTGGTAATTGCCCCTTGTTGCCGAGGTCGGCGCATATGGTAGTCGACAGCATGTAAGCCGCGGCGATCGCGATCGCGATCACCACGCCGACCATCACTGACTGGTTGGCGCGCATGACGAACGGCAGCCCCAGGAGCAGCAAGATGAGGTTTGCCAGCGGGAACGCGAAGCGTTGGTGCAGCTTCACCTCGAGGTGGCGACGGTTCGTGTAGCGCCGGTACTGGCCGAGTAGCTCGCTATACGACAAGTACGGAATATCGCGGTCGCTCGATTCGAAGTCGATGGGGCGAATCCGCGTCTCGACGATGTGCTTGTCGAACTTTCGGGACAGCGTCGTGATGTGCGAGGGGCCGTCGCCTTCCGCACCTTCGATCATTTCGGTGAAAATGACTGGGCTACCGTCGCTGTTCCACTGGTTGACCCACCCCTCCCGTAGCTCCCAGTGCTCGTGTTCGGGGACCCACAGGATGTCCGTTGCCCGGAAGATCGAGCGATAGCCGTACGCATTGACCTCTTCGTCCGCAGCGGCGCTCGGGTGCCGCTCGTAGACATCGACTCCGGTTCCGCGCATCGCTTGCGGGTCGTAGAGCTCCACCTCGATCGTCAGATTGTCTCGCGCGCTGTCCTTCACCGGATCAGGGCGGATCGTTCCCGACTTCTTCCCGTATGACGTTCCTTTGCGGATCAGGTCTTTGCAGTTGGGGAGAATCAGCTCTTGGATTCCGATCTGCGCGCCGGCGAGGCAGGTCGCGATCAAGAAGCACGGAGCGAGTATTCGGGCGATGGATATTCCGGCCGCTTTCATCGGGACGAGCTCGCGGGTGCGGTTGAGCAGCGTCACCGTGAACATGGCGGCGATCAACGTCAGTACCGGAGCAAGGTACTGACTGAAGTACACCGGAAGCGTCGCCAAGAAGTAGTGAAGGAGAACGAGGAGGACGTTCTTGTCCTGGCTCATGAACTTGTCGAGCTTCGAGAGCCCTTCGAGGATCATGAACAGACCGATGATCGACGTGCCGCACACCATGTACGCGAACGCGAATTGTCGAATGACGTAGCGATCGAGAGTTCGCACCGGAAGGAAACGGCTCAGGAACGAAAACGCGTCGTCGACGACCTTTGGTTTCTTCATCGCAGGAGCAGTCTCCCCGTCAAGCCGAGCGATATCGCTAGCAGTGCGATATTGCCGAGCAGCATCGAGAGCGCGGGCGGAAGCGAGAATTGAACACACAGCGTCTCGCCGAGCAGGAGCAGCGGATAGAACACTGTGATCAGTAGGAGCGCGCCTAAGAACACCGACGTCAATCGGTGGCGATACCGAAAGACCAGGGATACCGGAAAGCCCAGAAATCCGAAACTGATCACCGACAGTGCGAGCGCCTTGCGTTGCCAGTATTCCGCTTTGTACTTGCGAATCCGCTGATCGAAGTAGTCCACGACTTTGCTCTGCTCTTCGCGCTCTGTCGCGTCGGTCAAGCTAGCGAGCTGTGCTCGACGTTCTTCGTTGGTCGTGATCATTTCGTCGATCTCAGCCTGAAGGTCGGGGTTGTGGAGATCGGCGCGGCGTCGTTCGGTCTTCGGCGGGTTGAACTCGACTTGATAGCTGCTCATCCGAACCGAGTTCCACACCCAAGGAGTCCCCTGTTGGTCGAACAGTGCCTTCTGCTTCTCTCCGAGCTTCAGATCGACTTGAAACAGCGTCATGACGATACGCTTGGTTTCGGGGTCAACCTCGAGCACTGCGCGCTGGGCAAACAGCAACATTTCGACTGGCGTCTCTGGGGGCTTTTCCTCCGCCGCGCCGACGCCGTCGCTGGGCGCTGGGACTTGTTCCGCGGTCGCGTTCTCTGTGTCGAACACAAACCCGCTGCGCGGCAGCTTCTTGCGGATGTGAATGCCGCTGAGAAACCGGCCCTCGCGAACCTCGTCGAACCGGACCTGTCCGCCGTCCTCGTCGATCGGCAGGTTTCCGTCGAAGCGGTCACCCAGGTTGCCGATCTGCTGAATGAGGTGGCGCGCGATATCGCGTTGAGCGAAGTGGGCATCCGGGAGGACGGTGCCGTGTGTCCAGAATGCGAGGGCGCCGACGAGAGCGCAGAGCCCTGCCATCGGGACTAGGAGCTGGAGCGGACTCATGCCCGCAGCGGTGATCGCGGTGTATTCGCGGTCGGAAACCATGCGACCGTAGGTCAGCGTTCCGGCAAGCATGAGGGCGATCGGGACCGTGAAGAAGAACGAGAATCCGATGGAGTCGAACGCGACCGCGGCCACGATACCGAGCGGTAGGTCGGTCGAGACACCCTTAAGCCCGATCACGATCATGTAAAGCAAGGTGAGTGCGCTGAGGCCCACCACGAAGATGATCGCGAGCTCACGTCCGATGTATCTGTAGATCCGCCAGGGCAACCGTTTCATGAGGATCGGATTGTAGTGCCGTGTATCGGAACTTCGACCAATAATCCCAAGCGCGTCTGTCGTCGCCGAGAAACATGATCGATCGAACCTCAGCGAATTGTCGGGAGAACGGACTCCGGCGCTTGAAGATTACCAATGGTGAGATCTCGTGGAAGACCGCGGCGCACCGTGCCTCTGACTTTTCGGCTAGCCTTCCCGGTGCGCGCAATCGCACGGAGTGTGCTCGCATCGAGGGCAACCATCCTCGTACTTCGACCACGCCGCCGCCTCGAGATCGACGCCACGAATCGAGGCGAGCGTCGACAGCCACGCGAGGCAGTCCGCGAACTCGTTCGCTTCGTCGCGGCTGGCGGCTTCGCCCGAGATGAACGAGCGGGCGAGTTCACCGACCTCTTCGACGAACCACATGTACGAACCCGATAAGCCGCGCGCGGCGTCGCGTTCGTAGTAGATGCGTTCGATCTGCTGCTGGAATTTCCGGATGGACCGCGGGTTGGCTACCGACTTCGTCGGGAAAATGTCTTCGTCCAAGTGTCTCGCTCCTCTCGAGGCCCGGCCGAAAAGTCATGTCGCGCGAGACCTCGAGCTTCCGGCGGCCAGCACATCCGGCGAAACTCGAAGTATGAGCAATACGACTGCGTTTCGCCGGGCGCACTGACCTTGAAATCGCGACCTCTCGCATCAACAGCACTTTTCGGCCGCACCTCTAGCCGGGACTCATTGGGGGCGTCGTGACCCTGCCGACAGCGTATCACTCTTGGAGTCCGATGGTCAGGGATCGGCCGTACCACGCGTACTGTTCTGCGGCGGTCTCGGGCGGGACGATATTACGAATCTTCTCGAGCCAGATTTCCGCGGAGATCTTGTCGATCGTCACCGGGACCGTGAGGTCAGGATAACCGGCCGCGCGAACCGAAACCGTGTACTCACCCGGTGCGAGCTTGGCGAGGTACCGGCCGTGGTTGTTGGTCATGACGCGGGTGGCGTGGCTGCCGTCCTCGGGTTCGATAACCACTTCGACACCGGCCATCCCTCCGGGGCAGGGGGACAGCAAGACGGAGTTCGAGAAGACCGGCTGTTCGTAATCCGCGAACTCTGCCATGTCGGGGTGCACGATCGCGCCGTGGATCACGGTCGGTCGTTCCGGCCCCGGAATGATCACCTCGACCTTGCCCGTACCGGTGCAGGCAGGGCACGTTTCGCCGTAGGGCCAGTTTGGATGCTCCGCTGCCAACTCCGGGCACTTCCCGTCGCCTTGGCAGATCCGACAGTTTCGAGTGACGACTTCGTCGCCGGGGTAGAGCGTGTTTGCGTTGACGTACTGGCTGCCGTAGTAGACGGCGGGGAGCACGAGGGCGGCGACGATGGTTACGCCGAGAACGCGGGGCATGGCTCGGTACATTTGCGAGCTTCCGTTGACGGTCCAAGTGAGTGAGTGTGCTTACTAAGCATAGCTCACTCGTGAGCTTTGGGCCGTCGGGCTCGCTCTTAACGACGACGTCGTATGGGTTTGGGGCCGCCGGCGGGGACGTTTCGTCGGGCGTGCGCCGGGGGAGTTGCGACGGTTCGCGCTTGTGAGCGCAACCGCCGGGCGCGTGCTCGAAGTGCCACGACGGGGGCTTACCGCCCGGGCGGGGTGGGCGCGTTGGTGGGTCGCACGAGAAGGATCACGACGCGAACTGAATCGACGGCTGGCGGTTTCGCGCTGCTGCGTTTCGGCTCCTCGGTGTCTTTTGTCTCGGTGTCTTTTGTCTTGGTGCTTTGTGTATCAGTGCTCGTTGCCCCAGTCGAG
>JAJFFE010000366.1 GCA_021776775.1 Planctomycetota bacterium
GGTGAGTGACGGCGGGGTTCCGTACACCATGTCGCCGGTCTACGTCACGTCGATCGCCATGCAGACGACCGAGGTGGTCCCCCACCTCTTCTCGTTGGAAGCGGGGACCGGTCTCTTCGGCGGCAGTGATGGTGAACTGTACGTCGAGTACGATCCTCAGTCGCCGGACGTCGACTTCTCGGTGCGGTGGGTCGCTCGTGATCTCTACGAACCGAGCCACGACACGACCGGAGCGAGCCTCGCCTTAGGCTTCAATCCGTCGCTCATGACGGTCGTGGGGGCAACGCCGTCGAGTGCGGTTGCAGAACTCGATGCCGAGTTGTTCCTGGTGACGACGGGCACCGACGGCGTCGGCATCGACGTGGTGTGGTCGACGACCACCTCCACCGTTCTCGGTTTCGGTCTCGCAGGGACTCAGCTCGCCGACCTCGAGTTCGAAACCGTCGCGAGCACTTTCCTCGGCGACGCCGATGGCGAATCGACCACTCTCGAGTTCGCAACACCGACGAGTGTTCCGAGCGCCGAGAATCGAGTCACCGGAATCGACTTTGAACAAACTCCACTACGCGCCGACGGTCAACTGCACTGGGTGCCGATCGGCGAACCCGTTTCGATCTTTCGCCGCGGCGACGTGGACGCCAACGGGGCGGTCGACATCGGTGACGTGATCAACATCCTCGGATATCTCTTTCTCAGCGCAGGCGAGCCGGGCTGTCTCGACTCCGCCGACGTCAACGACGACGGTGGCGTGACGATCGGTGATCCGATCTTCCTGCTCAACTATCTCTTCCAATCGGGAACCACGCCTCCCGCGCCGGGGCCCGACTCATGCGGACCCGATCCGACCGCCGACACACTCGATTGCGCGGTGGGCTGCTAACCCTAAGCCAGCGTTATCGTGATTGTTCGGGAAGCCCGCGGCCGAATGGCCGCGGGTTTTTTGCATCGAAACGACCAGTCGCATCGGCTCTTGCTATGAATCGTCGCTCGACGTTCGTTAGTTTTTTTTGTTCCATCTAGTACGGTACCGTATATTATGGTCCCGAACTACTTTGATTGAAGCAGGAGTCTTGTGTCTTCACACCCTCGAAAGCGACCGGCGTACCGGACGCTCATCTCGCTCGTACGGTTGGGATCAGCGATGGGCCGAAGCGCGGACCAGTTCCTGCGCGGCTACGACCTGACACAGGCGCAGCTCAACGTGCTCATCGTGCTTCGGTATGACCACCCGGACGGCTGCACTCAGGCGGAGTTGTGCCGTGCGCTCTCGGTTCGGGCGGCGAACATGACCGAGTTGATTCGTCGTATGGAGTCACGCGACCTCATCACACGTGGCGCTCACCCTGACGATGAGCGGGCGTGGTGCGTCCGACTGAGCCGCCCGGGTGACCTGCTCCTGACGGAGATCGAGCCCGTCTACTACAAGCTGGTCGAGGAACTCATGGTCGGCGCGTCACAAGCGGAGTTGCGTCAGTTGTCGCGTCAGCTCGAGGGGTTTCGTGAGCGGCTGGAAGATCTGCTCGACACGGTGGGAGCTCACTCTTCGTCGGCTTGAAAGGCGAATCAGATGTTGCGATTGAACGATCATTGGTACATCGCGGCGCCGCGCCGAGAGCTCTCTTCAGAGCCGATTCGACGGAACGTCGAGGGAGAGGTTTTGGTCTTGTTTCGCGACGAGACGGGCACCGCGCGCGCTCTTCGAGATCGCTGTGCCCATCGCGGCATGGCGCTATCTGAAGGTCGCGTCGTCGATGGCACCATCGAGTGCCCGTATCACGGCTGGCGCTATGACGGCGCGGGAGATCTGGTCGAGGTGCCGGCGTTGTGCCCTGGGGAGTGCCCGCCGCAAGGGCGACGCATGCAATCGTTCTCGGTGGTCGAGCAAGACGACCACCTCTGGGTGTGGATCGGATCCGGCGAGCCGACGTCCGGGCCTTACCACTTCACCCACTACGGAGATCCGGGGTGGCGCTCGTTCTTCATGAACACCCGGTTCGAAGCGACGGTCGAAGATTGCCTGGAGAACTTCCTCGACGTCCCTCACACCATCTTCGTCCACCCCGGACTCTTTCGGCGCGGAGAGCTGGCTCCGACCAGGGCGCGCGTCACGCGTGAATCCGACACCGTCGTCGCCGAGTTCCTGAACGAAGCGCCGCTTCAGGGTTGGGGGCCTCGCTTGGTCTTCCCCAAAGGCACGGTGATGCGCCACACCGACCGCTTCATCCTTCCCTCCATCACCCGCGTCGACTACTCGTTCGGCGAGGAGTACGGGTTTGTGATCACGTCTCAATGCACGCAGCGTGAAGAGTCCGTCGTCGACGTCACCACGGCGATCACTTGGCGACTACCCCGCTCGATCCCGATGCTCAGCACCTTCTTGCGCTGGTACTGCCGACGGGTCATCCGTCAGGACGTCGACATGCTCCGAGTGCAAGGGCAACAACACGCGCTGTTCGGACGCGCGTTCACTCACACCGAGGCCGACCTGCTCGGTCGCCACATCGCGCGCCTCCGCCGGCGATCCGCCGAGGGCCTCGTCGAAGACAAGAAGACCGTGGAAGAAGTACAGCTAAGGATTTGATCCATGACAAAAGCCACGAGCCATCGCTTGAGCGGCGCCGTCTGCTCGCGTGACAACTTGAGTCCGAAAGACATCGACGCGCTCTACCAGCTGTTTCTGACCTATTACCGCCAAGTCGATCGCCCGACGTTCGACCGGGACCTCGCCGAGAAGGAGTGGATCCTCACGTTGCGTGACGAGCAGGGAATCCTGCGCGGATTCACAACAATGAAGCTGTACGAGGTCACTCTGCAGGGTCGTCCCATACGCGCCGTCTTCAACGGCAACACGATCATCGATCAGGCGTACTGGGGTGAGCAGGAGCTGGTGCGCACTTGGTGCCGGTTCATGGCGCAACTGAAGCAGACTCAACCCGAGACGCCTCTCTACTGGTACCTGATCTGTAGTGGCTACCGGACGTATCTGTTCCTGCCGCTGTTCTTCCGCGAGTTCTACCCGCAACACGACGGGCCCGAGCACTGCTTCGACCGCTCACTCGCCGATCACCTCGGGGCGCTGAAGTTCCCCGACGAGTATCGAGACGGCGTCGTACGAGTAAGCGCGGCGCGCGAGTGCCTCGTGGCGGACATCGCCGTCCCTTCGGAAGCTCGACGTCGCAGCCCACACGTGCAGTTCTTCCTCGACCGGAACCCCAACTTTCTGCGTGGTGATGAGCTGGTTTGCATGGCGGAGTTCTCCTGGAAGAACACGCGCCGCACCGCCCGCCAAGCGCTCGAGGAGGTCTCGGGGATCGCATGTTGAAACGAAGGATCTACAGCGGTCTCTGGACTCTGGCGAATGCGCGTCACGAAGCGCGCTTCCGCCGAGGTCTGCGAAATCCCGACCGCACCCAAGCGAAGATCCTTGAGCGGTTCCTGCGACGTAACCGCGGCACCGCGTACGGACGCGAGCACGGATACGGCGACGTATCGTCCGTCGCGGAGTTTCAAGAACGGGTGCCGATCGTCGACTATGAAGATCTGTCGCCCTACGTCGATCGCATCCTCGCCGGCGAACGCGGCGTGCTCACCGCCGAGCCGGTGATCGCGGTCGAGCGAACCAGCGGCTCTTCTGGCGCGGTCAAGTACATTCCGTTCACGAGGAGTTTGCTTCGCGAGCTTCGCGCAGGAGTCGGCGCTTGGATGTACGACCTGTTTGCCGCCTGTCCACGCTTGCGTGGCGGGTCGCAGTACTGGTCGCTGACTCCCCTTGCGAGCAGCGCCGCGACAACGACCACGGACATTCCGTTGGGCTTCGACGACGACTTGCAGTACTTCGGTCGCCTCGATCGTTGGCTTCTGTCGCGGCTCGTCGAAATTCCGACCGGCGCGCTCGGCGCCGGCAGCGTCGAAGAGTGCTTGCGAATCACCGTCGACCACCTGCTGCGCTGTCGCGACCTCCGGTTCATCTCGGTGTGGAGTCCAACCCTCCTCGAATTGATCGCCGACGCGCTGCCTGCGGGGCAACACCCTCGTGACGTCTGGCCGGAACTCGAGCTTATCAGTTGTTGGACGAGCGCCGCGAGCGCTCCGCTCGCCGAGCGACTCCGGGGACGCTTCCCCGGCGTCGAAATGCAGGGCAAGGGTCTGCTCGCCACCGAAGGCATCGTCACCCTTCCCCGCCGTAACCAACCGGCCCCGGTACCGGCACTCACCTCCCACTTCCTCGAGTTCGTCGACGCAGATGGCGTCGCGCACTTGGCCGACGATCTGGAAGTCGACGCGACGTACAGTGTACTCGTGACAACGGGCGGTGGGTTTGCGCGCTACCGACTCGGGGACCAAGTCGTCGTTCCGGCACCGGGCTGCCTCGAGTTCATCGGTCGAGAAGGCAACGTCTCTGACCTGTGCGGCGAGAAGCTCGACGAGGCGTTCGTTCGCGACGCGGTCGACGTGGTCCTCGCAGGGTCGCCCGCCGAGTTGTTGCTCGCTCCGGGATCGGGCGAACCAAGCCACTACGTTCTGTTCGGCGACGGTGAAGAAGTGCACACCATCGCGCGACGACTCGAACGGCGGCTACGACGCTCGTACCACTACGACTACTGTCGCGCGTTAGGTCAACTCGGACCGGTCCGCGGTGTTTCGGTATCCGGGATTTCGCGTCGGTATCTCGCCGGGTGCGAGTCACTCGGACAACGGGCCGGCGACGTGAAGGCGACGGTCTTGCGCGGCGAGTCCGGCTGGCTCGAGAGGATGACGACGTGATGGTCACCGCTCTACCGAAACACAGACGAACAGCGATACGGTCCAGCGATCTGCCACGCCTGGAGCTGGCGACCCCGGCTGACGATGCCGCGTTGCGCGCTCTTCTACACGAGACTCCGATGCACGGCGCCATCGACCTCGCGTTCCTTCGCGAGCCGAGCTACTTCCGCGTGGCGCAGGCGATGGGCACGACCGTGCAAACCGTCGTAGCGCGTCACGGGGACAAGGTCGTCGGGGTGGGAACCCGGGCGCTCCGCCCCACCGCGATCAATGGACACCACGTCGAAGCGGGATATCTCGGCGACCTGCGAATCCACCTCGACTACCGATCGACGACGCTGCTCGCCCGCGGCTATCGGTTCTTGAGGGAGTTGCACGACGCGCGGCCCGTCTTCGCGTACTCGACGGTCATCGTCGAGGACAACGCGGTCGCCCAACGCGCGCTGCTCGGCGAGAGAGCGGGACTGCCCCGCTACCAAGACTGCGGGCGCATCCTGACTCCGATGATCCACCTGCGTCGTCGACACTCCCGACTACCGGGGAGCGTGGTTCGCGGTTCAGCGCAGTCATTGCCGGCGATCGTCGACAAGCTCAACGAGAACCGGATGCAGTTCGCCCCGCGCTACTGTGTCGAGGACTTCACCTCCGGACGTTTCCCGGGATTTGAGATCTCCGACTTCAGAGTGCTCTATCGGGGCGGTCGCATCGCGGGCGTCATCGGCGTGTGGAACCAGCAGGCCATCCGGCAAACTGTCGCGCTCGCCTACCACGGTCGACTCCGCCTCCTCCAACCGTTCGTCGGCTGGCTGGCCGGCTTGCCGCAACCGGGTCAACCGTTGCGCTCGGTCTTCGGTGCCTTCACGTCGACGGACGACACCGGCGCCTTTCGCGTGCTGCTCTCACACGTGGTCGCGGATCTCGTCGAGGGCCCAGACACCCATCTCATCGTCGGGCTCCACGAACGCGACCCGCGACTCTCGGTGCTCGAGTCGTACCGACGTACACGGTTCGCCGGACGGCTCTTCTCGGTCTCTTTTTCAAACGGCCCCGCCCTGGACGACCGCGTCCCTTATGTGGAGGCGGCGCTCCTATGAAACTCCTCCGCTACTCCCAAGACGCACGCAGCCTCGCGTTCCTCGCCGTGTCCCTTGGACTGACAGCGGTTCAGTGGTCCGGGCTTGCGAACCACTGGACGTTGGTCCTCGGTAGCTGCGCTTTCGCCTTCATCGCGTGTGTGATCAATCACAACCACCAGCACCACCCGACGTTCACCGCTCCCTCGGCCAATCGCTTGTTCGGCGTGCTTTTGTCCTACGCCACCGGACAGCCGGCGTGCGCGATCATCCCGATGCACAACCGAAACCACCATCAACACAACAACCAACGCGAAGATCACGTGCGAACGTCACTGGTCCGGTTCCGCTGGAACCTCCTCAACCTGCTCGTGTTCCCAATCGTCGCCGTTCGAGAATTCGCCTCGGCCAAACGCGAACACCTCCGACGGTGGCAGGAAGACGAACCCGAGAACTATCGCCAACTTCGTTGGGAACGGTGGCTCTTCTATCCCGGGCTCATCGCGCTGCTCATCGCAGGGCCACTCGAAACGGTGTTGTACTTGGGCGTCCCGTACCTCGCCGGACAGTGGGGAATCCTCGCCATCAACCTGGTGCAGCACGACGGTTGCGATCCGAACTCGCAGTACGAACACTCTCGAGACTTCACCAGCCGCCTGCTCAATTGGTGGCTTCTCAACAACGGCTACCACTGCGCCCACCACATTGCCCCGAACGCGCACTGGAGCCAACTGCCGAGGATCCACGCGAAGCTCGAATCCAAATTAGACCCTCGACAACAGTGCCCTTCCCTCTTCGGGGAGCTCTCGCGGCGCTACGTATGGCCGGGCCAACGGGCCTGTCAAGTAAAGACGGATTGGCAGAAAACGACGGATTGGCAGGAAACCCGCTCATGACGACCCGACGATTTCGAACGGTACTGTCGCTATCGCTCTGTGGACTCGGCTTGGTGGCGTGGATCTTCTACGTTCGCCAGAACAGTGGGCAACAAGTCGGTGGTGCCATCTCGGTGCCGAAGATGCTATGGCTGACCTACGCCATCGCGGCGTGGTTCGTAGTCCCTCCGTTTCTCTGGCGAGATTCACGGATCGATGGATCGGTCCGGCGACTCTTCGGAGTGTTCTGGGCGGCCATGCTGGTGCGGGGCGTCATCGAAATGGTGCTCGTCTACGGCTTCTCGCACTGGACTCCGTGGTACGGAATCGGCCACGACCTCTTCTGCGTCGGCCTCCTTCTCATGTACCGACGACAGGTGATCGTCCCGGATCAGACCACGCGTCGCGCTTTCCGCTTCTCGACGTCGCTACTCATCGTGCTCCTGGCCGAGACCGCCTTTGCCGCCATGTTCCTCATGAGTGGTGTCCACCGTGACGCGGTCTACTTTGCATCGTCCGATGCGTCCTGGGCGCTCGTCAACGGCATTACGACAGTGGTGCTCGTCTTCGCCATCCCCGACCTGATCGCGACGCTCATCGTGTTGTACTTCCCCGGCGCGACGCGAACCGCGCCACGCGTCGCTCACTGGCTCCGCGGTGGTGCGGCGGCCACGGCGTTACTCGCAGTAACCGGCGGGCTCGGATTGTGGATATGGATGAGCCACGTCGAGAACCACGCGGCGCGATTCCAGCAAACGGGCTTTGCGGTGGCGGCGTCGTGCAAGGAGTTCGCGGACGCGTTCCTTCGGTCCGAGGGGAACGTTGCTGAACAGAAGAACATGGCCGACTTCGTCGACGGCGCGACGCTGAGTTGGAACGCAGAGCCGGTCAGTCACGGTCATCCGTTCACGTACCTCGACTGGAAACCGAACGAATCCTCGGAACCGCTGATCAGCTCACTAAGGTCGTGGCGCCGCGATTTCCAGGACATCGACCAAGCGACGTTCAAGGTGCATCTGATCGACGAGTTTGGCGACGGCTGGTGCCTAGCGCAAATCCGCTTCGAGGTGACCGGCGGCGACCGCACCGACGCCGGGATGTTGAGACTGCGCTTCGAAAGCCGCGCCTCTCGCTGGCGGGTGACAGACGCCGAGCTGATCTCCGGCCGAACGGTTCGCGCCGACGCGGGCACTGACGGGCACGCCTTCGTCGATCGAGCCGAGCCGAGAGGGTTGGACTTCCGAATGCACAACGATCCCCGGTTCACCCCGTGTCAAAGCTGCACGGAGCACGAGTGCGCCGGTCCAACGAAGCTGCGTTTTCAAACCATGCGACACGCGTACGCCGGCAGCGCGACCGCGGACTTCGACGGAGATGGCGCCGACGATCTGTTCTTGGGTTCGGGAGAACGAGCCGCCCTCTACCGCAACCGGGGAGACGGGTCCTTCGAGCTCTGGACGGAACGGGCCGGTGTCGGCGAGCTGTGGCACGTGAACACCGCCGGGTTCGCCGACTTCGACAACGACGGCGATCAAGATCTGTTCCTCGGCCGCTTCTTCGGGCGCAATCAGATCTTCGCCAACCGTGGCGACGGCACGTTCGAAGACGTGACCGAAAACAGTGGCTTGGCCCAAGACGATCAAGTGACCTGCTTTTCATTCTTCGACTACGACCGCGACGGAGACCTCGACATCTACCTCGGTCGATTCCTCGACGCTACGAAGGAGATCCCCGGGTCTTTCCTGTACGCCCGCAACGGAGAACCGAACCGACTGTACCGCAACGACGGCGGACTCCGATTCCAAGACGTGACCTCGGCGGCAGGAGTCGGTGACGTCGGACTCGCTCTGAGTCTCGCGGCCGCAGACTTCGATGACGACGGTGACCAAGATCTCTATGTGGCCAACGACTTTGGTCGCAACGTGCTCTACCGTAACCATGGCGACGGCACCTTCTCCGACGTCGCCGCAGAAACCGGTACGCTCGCGATCGGCGGCAGCATGAGTGCGAGTTGGGGCGACTACGACAACGACGGTCGGCTCGATCTGTACGTCGCCGCCATTCGTTCGAACCAACGATGGTTCGTCCAGCCGATCACCGCGCAGCGCGTCGTCCTGAAGTTCTTGCGGGAAGGGAAGCTCGGCTCGGACAACCCGCTGTTGTCGGATCTTCGTCGGTACATGGGAGCCGACTGGGTCAACATCGGAAACCACGCGCTGGCCGGGAACTCGCTCCTTCGCCAGGAAGTCGACGGGACGTTCACGGAACGGGCCGACGAAGCCGACGCGCGACCCGCGGGGTGGTATTGGAGCTCGGGGTTCCTCGACTTCGATCACGACGGAGACCTCGATCTGCTCGCAACCAACGGCTGGATCAGTGGCGAGGATTCCCACGACTTGTGAGCGGAGTTCAATCGGGCAGCAGTTGCTCCCCAACACCCGTACGAGAGCGGTTATCTCTTCAGTGACGAGTTCATTGGAAACAGGTCGTGGAACGGGCACGAGCGCAATCGCTTGCTGGTCAATCTCGGCGACGGTCGGTTCGTCGAGGCGGCCACACCGTTCGGCCTCGCTAGCTTGAGCGACGGTCGCGGATTGGCGCTGTCGGACTTCGACGGCGACGGAGACGTGGACGTGATCATCAACAACTACAACGACGTGCCCCACTACTTCGTCAACCGAGCCGCGCGCGGGCACTGGCTCCGCGTCCGTTGCCGTGGGCGCCAGAGCAATCGCGACGCGATTGGCGCCAAGATTTCGGTGACGACGGGAGACCGCCGACAGCTCCGCGTCGTCACAGCGGGACAAGGATACGGATCCCAATACTCGCGCGTCGTCCACTTCGGCCTAGCGGACGCGACCCGCATCGACGAACTGCAGATCACCTGGCCGAGTGGACAGCGACAAGTGCTTCGCGACATCGCGGTCGATCGGATCATTGATGTCGAAGAGAACGCCGAGTTCGAAGAGAGCGCCGCGGTCGTCCACTCTTCGGGAGACGAAGGGAGCTCACGTTGAGTACTACCGACGTCGCACGACGGCCGCACCGCCTCCCGGTGGATCGACTCAACGAGCAGGCGCGGGAGACCACACCGCCGAAAAGTATCGATCTGTCGACGCCGATCGATCGAAGCCTGCACTTCGTCTGCCCCACGCTGACTCCGCTCTACTACACGTCCGTCTACGAGCAACTCACCCCGGAGATCCAGCGCCGCTACAACCAAATCACCGCTCTCGCCTTCAACGAGTTCACGCGATTCCTCGAGCAAGACATCGGGGGGACGGTGCTGCCGGCCCTGGCCGAAACGCCATCCGTACCTCCGGAGCTGCGCGAGTACCTTCACCACTTCCATGAAGAGGAGAAGGCGCACGCGCAGATGTGGACCGCGCTCAACGCACACTGCGAACGGGAGTGGTACACGATTACCGAGTCGCGTTTTGTACGGCTCGGCAAGCTGCCTCGAATCGCGCTTCAAGCCGTTCTTCGTCGCCCGCGGACGTTTCGCTGGGTCCTTTGGATCTTGCTCTGTATGGAGGAAATCGCCATGGAGACGGCGCGCCGCACCGTCCACTCCGCGGTCGAGATCGAACCCCGGTTCCTCACCGCGTATCAGTCGCACCAGCAGGACGAGGTGCGACACGTGCAAGTCGACTGGTACCTCATCGAGCACCTGACCGATCCTCTCCCGCCTAGACGACGGCGTAGAGACGCGCGCGCTCTGCGTTATGTGTTCCGTCACTATCTGCTCGCGCCCTTGCGGGTGGGACGGCGCGTCCTCGAGCAACTCGGCGCCGAGTACCCGGAGGTCCGGCGGATCATTCCGCAAGTCCTCAACGAATATCGGGCCCTTCCTCGGAGCGTCGCTCACCAATCAGCGCTGTTCTCGCGACACACACATCCCGTGATGTTTGCGCTCTTCGACCGATACCCCGAGTTTCAGATCATCGAGGACGTCCTGCTGACGTATCGCGATGACCCGGCGCGATGGGCGGTGCAGTGATGGACGGTGCTGCAATGAACGATTCAGTCATGGACGACTCAGTCATAGACGGTGGTGCAAAAAAATCGACTTCCGTCAAGTACCCGATCCCTCAACGACGCAACGTCGCTATCGTCATCGCCCAAATCGCCGCGGTAGCGGGCTGCTGCTGGTGGGCGAGGAACGCCTCCGGCTGGGCGGAGCTGTTGGGGCTGGCCACGGTGTTCGGTGTTCTGATGAACTCGGTCTACTCGGTCATTCATGAAGCCGAGCACGGTATTCTCTTGAACGACCGTCGCCTCAATGACGCCACAGGTGTCGGCATGGCGCTCTTGTTCCCCGCTCCGTTTCACTTGATTCGACAAGGTCACCTCGGTCACCACGTTCGCAATCGATCCGACGACGAAGCGTTCGATTACATCTTCCCAGGCGAGCACCCCGCGTGGAAACGGCTGCAGCTCTACGGGATCATCACCGGCTTCTACTGGGCGATCGTGGCGCTCGGGAACGTCGTTGTCATGCTCGCACCGTTCACCCTCGTCCGAAAGAACTTCGAGTTCGACAAACCCTCGGCCGCGTTCATGGAGTCCCTGAACCCGCGCTACTGGAGCTGGATCCGATGGGAAGCGTGTGCCGCGATCGTCCTTCACGTGGGTGTGGTCTGGAGCACCGCAATCCCCGTGTTGAACTACGTCATCATGTACTCGGGCTTCGGGTTCATGTGGTCCGCCATGCAGTACGTGCATCACTTTGGAACCGAGCGGCACGTCTGGCGCGGGTCGCGCAACTTGTGGATCTTCGCACCGCTGGACTGGATCTGGTTGCACCACAACTGGCACCAGACGCATCACCACCACCCCTCGATCCCGTGGGTTCATCTCCCGCAGCTCGGCCGCGAGGAGAACCCGGAGCGAGGCTTTCTGCCGTGGGCTTACTTCCGCATGTGGCGGGGCCCGCGCCACGCGAAGGAAAGTGTGAGGAACCGCTATGCCGGTCGCACCCTTCCCTGATCGCACCACGCGTCAACACCGGAGCACGTTGCTCGCGATGATCCTGTTGGGCTACCTGCCGATACTGTTGGTCGCGGCAAGCGTGGTTATAGGGATCACGATGTCCCGGTTCGGTGTCGCGTGGGGAACGGTCAGCGCCATCGCGTTCTTGTATCTGTTTCCGCCGCTCCTGTGCCGGGTCGGGGCCCTGTCCCGCGCCGACCTCGTAGGAGTCGACCGATTGGAGACCCGACACGTGCTGCGCTGGTGGTTCGGGCTACAGTGCCAGACCGTCTTCAATCGAATTCCGTTTCTGGAAGAAGCGCTTCGGCTCGTTCCCTCCGCCTACAGCATGTGGCTGCGACTCTGGGGCTCTTCGGTTGGCCGGCTTGTATCGTGGTCCCCGCAAGTGTCGATCGCGGATCGACAACTGCTCGTGGTCGGCGACGGCGTCGTGTTCGGCGCGGGCGCCCGTCTCTTCCCGCACTTCGTGAGCCGCGACGGTCGCGGTGCAATGTACATCCAGATCGCACCGATACGCATCGGCGCCGAATGCGTCGTCGGAGCGTTTGCCACACTCGGTCCGTCGATCGACGTGCCGGCGCGAAAGGTCCTCCTCGGAAACCGCATCGCCATCGAACACGTCGTCGATCGACGGCCGTGGGATCGTCTCGAGCGGGTCGATTCGACGGTCTCTTCAAAAGCCCAAACGGACGGTAGATCGGCATGACACGGTGTCGCCCCTGGCTCTGGTCGCGCCTGCAAGCCGAGTGGCGCGTAAAGGTGGCGCTGTCTCTGCTCCTGACCGTCGCCTTCTGCGTGCCGTACTTCGCGCTTCAGACATTCTCGCTACGACCGTCGATAACGTTGCCACTCTCGGCGATCGACCGAGCCGTACGGTTCGAACCGGCGTGGATCTGGGGGTACCAATCGCTCTACTTGCTGTTGCCGCTGTTTCCGTGGATCGCCACCGATCGGCGACAACTGCAAACGTACGCGCGCGGTTTCCTCTACTTGTGCGGCGCGAGCTTCGTCTGCTTCGCGCTCTTCCCAGTCGATTGCCCTCGACCCGAAATTGTCCCCGACACCGGCATGTACGCGTTGGTCGTCTCCTACGACGGGCTGAGAAATGCCTTCCCATCGTTACACGTGGGCCTTGGCGTTCACGCCGTTCTCTTTGGCGACATTGTCTTACGCGGACTTGCGAGCAGTCGAGCTCGAAGGGTCGTGTTCGGCGCCGGCGTCGCCTGGGTCGCCGTCATCGGCTACTCGACGATCGCGACCAAACAGCACTACTTCGTCGATCTTCCGGTGGGAGCGGTGCTCGCGTACCTATCCCACCGGTTGGCGTGCAGGAATCCCCTCCCAGCAACCTTCTCGAATTCCATCCCCATCGAAAGGAGCAGCCGATGATCTCGGTCAAGCTCTTCCCCGTCGTCTCGCTGCTGTTCGTGCTTACCATTTCAACTGGACTGTTCGCCGATGAGGCCGCCGATCACCAAGCGCTTCGTGACCTCAAGACGCTGTACGAGAGCGCAATCGCGGACGACAAGATCGACCTCCTAGCCCCGCACCTCCACGAGCAGTTCTCAGGAGTGATGGTGACGGGAGATATCGTCAACAGCTTCGACGATCTCAAAAGCTACTGGGCTCGCATGAAGGAGCTCATGGGCGATGGCGCCGAGTACACGTTCTCGTTGGAGCCGGATGACAGCACCATCTTCGGCGACCTCGCTCTATCGAAGGGCACGACGACGGACACCCTCACCACCGGCGGCGGCAAGACATACAAGTTCACCTCTGCGTGGACCGCGCTTTCGCAACGCGTAGACGGAGCGTGGAAGCTGCGACGCATCCAAGGATCGATGAACCCCGTCGAAAACGACTTCGTCGCCGCTGGCATCAAGTGGGCCTCGATCGTAGCTGGAGGCATCGCCGGTCTGGTCGGACTCGTCCTGGGGTTCCTGCTAAGAGTGCTCACCTCGCGCAAGTCTTAGCGGCAATCCTGATAGAGACGGACGATCGCGGTTTGCAAAAGATGAACGCGAGCTTTCACGGGGCGAGCGGCTCGTCTCGGTAATGGAGCGGCCACGACCCGTGTGGCCAAGCCTGTTGGGATCGCCGACGGTGTCGCCTGCTTGGATCTGACTCGAGAAACACAACCGGAAATCCGTATCGTGGTGCTCGAGTCGAGTCAACGTGTCTGGAGAGTGACATCATGAACATGCGCCGCCTTCTGAATCTCCTACTTATCACCGCAGCACTCACCGGCTGTACGCATTTCACGGCATACCGTTCCACCGCGGATCTGGACATGAACGCACTCGCGGACATGAAGACAGTCTCCGTCGGTGAGGATCAACATCTGGACCGGTCTGCATCCATTCAGCACCGTCGCTATGTCACGGATCTCGAGCCAGACTCGCAAGGCGACTACTACCTTTCGTTCGTGGAGTTCGATGACCAAGGGTGGTTTGCCGACTCCGGCCGCACGCAGATGGGCGCGCTGCTCGAGCAACTCGAGGACAGCGGCAAGGAAACTTTGATATACGCCTACGCTCACGGGTGGATGCACAACGCGAGCCCCGGCGACAACAACGTCGTTTATTTTTCGAGGCTGTTGGAGCGCACGGACGCCGCGCAGAAGCTACTCGGAATCTCAGACCGAGCGGTGGTTGGCGTCAACTAGATAACGAGCGCTTCATCACCTTCGCCCAAAGCATCTTCTTGTACTACGTGGGATTCGGCGACGGTGCCGACAGCCACAAGACGCTTCACGGCGGAAGGGTCAAAGAGTGAAGGCGTCGATTGCCTAGACGGCAACGCCTCCATCAGTCGAATGAACCGGAGCTACCCGTGAGAGGCACGGCGACGAGCCAACGAGGACAAGCCGAGTGTTGCAACTCGCTCCACTTTGCTTCCTCTACCCTCTTCGCGTCGCGGCTCCGGCGTTCACGACGTCGACAAGGGCCGAATGGATTGGCGACACGTTTGCCTTTGCCATTCCGACGCCGGCCGGCCAATGGTGGCAGTCGGTCCGGAAAGGTTCTAAGCCCATGCATTCTATTGAACGCCCGACTCCGATGGCTCGAATCGTCGTCATGCTCATCTTGTTGCACGCAACGCTCTCGGCTCAAGTATTGCCTGCGCCAGGAAATGGACTGGCGACCGCGACCCTGGTCGAGGGCAAGGTCCATCTCAGAGATTTCCTGCGGAGCATCAAAGCGCAAACGGGAGTGTTGGTCTTTCCGCCGAGTCGACCCGAAGACGTCAGTGGCGACGAACACATCGAACTCTTCGGTAGTGTCGACGCGCTGACGTTCCCGATGGCCGAGGCAATCCTCGGGTTGAATGGCTACGAAGTCACGGAGCACAAGCTCGACGACGGAACCACGTTCTTCAGCACCCGTGGCCCCGGGGCGTGGGACGGGTCCGCTGGCAAACTCGTGGTGCCGCTGGCCCTCGGTCTGTCGATGCCCGGCCTGCCGACGTTAGTCCTGCAGCTCGAGAACCTCGAACCCCGCGCGGTGCTCCAAGCTCTGAGTGCCGCCCTCGAGACCACGCCCAAACCCGTGATTCCTCGCTTGAAACTGATCGCTCTCCCCGACAACAAGACGCTGATCATCACTGCCCACGTCGAGGTCCTGAGTCGCCTCGCGCAGTGGGTGGAAGCCCGCGATGTCGAGGCCGAGCCTATCCTCGAAGTACGCCAGCTCGACCACGCGAATTTCCGCGACATGGTAGAGGCGTTGGGCGCTAGCCCCGAGAAAGTCACCATCGCTTCCGTTCTCGTCGACAAGCGCGACCCCAAACCGCGCACCTCTCGCCCGACGACGCACGTGTACCACGTTGAATTCCTCAAGGCAGCGGACCTTCGCGAGCCTCTCACTCAGCTGATCGATGTCTCGGGCGGTGCACTTCGTCCGCGAACCGGCCATGGGCCGACCGCGTCACGGATCGTCAACCACGACGAGACGAACTCGCTCTTGGTTCAAGCCGAACCGGGGGAGTACCAAACGATCATCGATGTCCTCGAGCGCATCGACCGCCCGATGACTGTCGGGGATGCGACGCGACTGATCTTTGAGTGCCGCAACAAGAGGCTCGTCATTCAGTCGACGAATCCAGGGCAGGTCGATCGGCTCCACCGCTTGATCGACGACCTCGAACGTAAGCTGCGCAAACGGGAAGCTGTCGCTCACCGCAATCGCGTGAAGGCGTTCGAGCAGACGTGGATCCAGATGTGCATCGGTATGGCTCGAGACTGGGCCGAGCTTTGGAAGTATGCGAAGCAAATGGCTCGCTGAATGGCGCCCGGGCTGGAACGAGACGGTCGCACGGAACTCCGCCCGGGAAACGGTCTTCTCCCGTCCACTTGCCGATCGGCGTAGCGCCTTCAGCACCGACGCCGGTGCGGGATCGCCGAAGAGAGGCTTGCCGTCGCGCCACGTGAGCGATAGCTTTCTGGGATCATGACAAAGCTGCCTGTCCTCATTCTGTTGATCTCTTCGGTGGTACCGACGCTCCTCGCGGGGCATCCGGTCTACCACTGCATGATTACCGGATCGCACCGCTTGGCCCCAACCTGTGGGGCTGGCGGGTCCGGCGTGCTCGCGTCCGCGGACGACGAGTGCTCGTGTTGCTGCGCCGCCGATGAATCCGTTCGCGAATCTACAGGCACCGAATCCACTGGCACCGAAACAACCGCCCCGCAACCTAGCGGCGACGGGCGAGGATTCTCCTCCACCCGCTCGTGCTGCCAGATCTCCATGATACAACTCGATATTCCTCGGCTGCGATCCGACACCGAAGTCGAGTCCGCTCCGATCGTGCACAGTCCCGCCACAATCGAGTTCGGCGCTTCCCGCTCGAACCTCGATGCGCGACGAACGGTAGACACCGTCCGTCCCCCGGGTAGCCCCCCCCTATTCCTGCTGCACTCTGCCTACTTGATCTAGTCCTTCCTGACACACGCCGATTCGGGGTCGGCCCTTCGTGGGCCCGCCCCTTCGTGATCCTGCTCATCGCAGGTCTTTGGCTTGTTTGTTCGCGGAAGGAGCGTTCCATTGTTGTTCAGTCGTTGGTGGGTATTTGGACTCTGGGTGCTAGTCGGCGGTTGTCGTTCGGTCGCTCCCGATGATGAGGTGCGGTTGTCGTCCCAACTCGTCGGGCAGCGGGCCGGGGTCATCCCCGCGTGGCTCGACGCTTCGGTGTCCGTCGGGCTTCCCGACACCCTTTCGTTACGGGAGGCGACGCGCCTCGCTCTGATTCGTCATCCATCCCTGCGCCGAGAGATCGCGCGCGTGGCCGAGGTGCGAGCGGACTTCGCCCAAGCCCACCTGCTACCCAACCCGGTGATCTCGGTTGCCTACGGATTTCCGTTCGACGGTGGCGGCGGCAATCCCCTGATGGCCTCGGTCGTCGATCAGCTCGCTGCACTGTGGATGCGCCCGGCAAGGATCGATCGTGCCGACGCTGCGTTGCGGCGACAGATCCTCGAACTGAGCGACGCCGCGCTGCAATTGGTCGCGGACGTGCGCATCGCATACTGCGAAGTGGTTCACGGACAGCATCAACGTAACCTCGCGGCCGAACGGGTGCAGATTCTCGCCACGCGCCTCGATCTATCCGAGCAGCTGCGCAAGGCCGGAGAGGAAGACTCCCGGGCCCGCAACCTCGCTCTCCTCGAAAAGACACGAGCGCAAGACAACGCGTTGCGAGTCAATGAGAACCTCGATCTGGCTCGACGTCGTCTGGCCGAGCGGCTAGGGGTACCCGAAGCGAGTCTCGAAGAGATGAAACTTCACTTGGGCCCGCCCGACGCGCTCGCGAGTTTCGACGAGCGACGTTGTATCGAACTAGCGGCCACGCAACGGCTCGACGTCGCCGCGGCGTTCACCGCCATCGGCGAGTCGAACGCAGAAGTTCGGCTGGCCGCTCTCGATCGACTCCCCGAAGTCGGGGTTGGCTTAGGTCTACAACGCAACTTTCAGAATCGCGAAGCGTGGGTCCCCTCCGTTCAAATCGTGCCGGACATTTTCGACACGGGTCGTACGAAGAGCGCGAAAGCGGACGCGATCGAAGCGCAATCTCAGGCCGAAGCGGAACGCATTCTCGCGTCGGCAGTGTACGAGGCGCGCGCCGCATTCATCACCTACGACGCGTTGTCACGACGAGTGCTGTCGCTCGTCGTGAGTGCCCGTCCCGCCGCGCACGCGAACGCATCGCTCTCGCAGCGGGCGTTCGAAGCCGGCGTGTTGCCTCGCACCGTATGGCTTGCGGACCAAGCGCGCGTCCTCGAGTTGGAACTCGAGATCGACGAGTTGGCGCTGGCGAGTCGCCGTTGGTTCCATGAACTCGAGCGTGCGGTCGGGGGGACGTTCAATCACGCGCCGCTGCCGGAAGCATTGGCACAACAAGAGGAGAACCGATGAGCCTCGAATCCCTCGCTAGCGTGGACACCGGGCAACGAATTCCCCCACCTAAACGGCGCTGGTCGACGCGGGTACTCCTACCACTCGGGCTACTCTCAGTGACCTCGGCGCTCTTGATCGGGTCGACCTGGAAATCGCTCGTGCCCGGTAGGACCGTCACCGTGGTGCCGGTGATGGTGAAATCGGTCGAAGCCACGTCGGGATCAGCCTCGGTCGTGGCCACCGGTTGGCTCGAGCCTGATCCCTTCGCCCACTACGCCACCGCGTTGGCACCGGGAGTCGTCAAGGAAGTCACCGTGCTCGAAGGACAGCCGGTAGCGAAAAACGATGTCGTCGCCCGACTCATCGACGACGACGCCAAGCTCGCCTTGGCGCGGGCCGAAGCCGATCTCGGTGTTGCCGCGGCAGAGTACGATCTCGCAAAGGCCGATCTCGACGCCGAGCGAGAGACCAAAGACAACTTGGTGAACCGAACCCGAGCACTCGAGGTCGCGGACGCCAACATCGCCGAGGTCGACGCGGCGTTCGGACAACTCGACGCCGAGATCGACGCCGAGAATGCACAGCTCGCCGCGCTCTCCGATGAGTACGAGCGCAAGCAGGGACTCGTCGAGTCCGGCGCAGTTTCCGAGGGTGAGGTGCGGCGTTTGAGCTTCGCGGTCGACGCTCAACGCGCGAAACTGAAGGCGACGCGAATGAAGCGACCCATGCTCGACAGCCGCAAGGAGGCGGCCAAGGCCGATGAACGCGCGGCACGACGACACACCGAGTTACTCACCGACGAACGACACGCTGTCGCAGTGGCGGAGTCTACGTTAGCCCGTGCCAGCGCCGCGATGAACAAAGCAAAGGCCGGCCGCGATGAAGCTCAGCTTCGTCTCGATCGAATGGTCGTCTACGCCGGATTCGATGGCGTCGTGATGCGCCGGCTCGCCTGGCCTGGTTCTCGGCTGATCACCGGAGGCGAAGAGCACTCCGGGCATGTCGTTCACATCTACGATCCAGCCAAGCTACAGGTGCGCGTCGACGTGCCGCTCGCGGACGCGGGGGCGGTGGGCGTTGGACAGTTGGCAGAAATTTCGATTCAAGTGCTGCCGGATCACACGTTCACGGGGACGGTGACGCGTCTCGTGCATCGCGCCGACATTCAGAAGAACACCGTCGAGGTAAAGGTCGCTCTCGATAATCCAGCTCCGGTCTTGAAGCCCGACATGCTCGCTCGTGTTCGCTTTCTCGCCGGGGGCACCACCGTCGAGTCCCGACAACGCGTCCTCGTTCCGGAGTCTCTGATCACGCGGCAAGAAGGCGAGAGCTCGGTGTGGATCGTGGCGGACCGCGTCGACACGCAGGGCGTCGCCGAGCGCCGCGCAATCACGGTGGGACGGGCGACGGTCGACGGCTGGATCGAAGTGACCGATGGGCTTCACCCCGGCGACTGGTTGGTGAGCGCCGATCACGGCGACGGAGCGCCGCGGGGACTCACCGAAGGCGAACGGGTAACGATCACCGGAGAGGCACGCCGATGAGCTTCATTCAATGCCAGTCCTTGACCCGAAAGTACGTCCGTGGTGAGAACACGATCACACCTCTGGATAGCTTGGATCTGACCATCGAGACCGGGGCGTTCCTGGCGCTGATGGGACCGTCGGGCTCGGGCAAGACAACGCTCCTGAACTTGATCGCCGGTATCGATCGGCCGACGTCGGGATCCCTGATCATCGACGGCCTGGACATCGCTCGGTTGTCGCGACCGAAGCTAGCCGCGTGGAGATCACAGACCGTAGGCTACATCTTCCAGCTCTACAACTTGGTTCCAGTGTTGACCGCGTACGAGAACGTCGAGCTACCGCTGCTGATCCACTCCCTGTCGCGAAAACAACGCCACCAGCGAGTCGCGACCGCGCTGGAGCTAGTCGGGATATCGGATCGGCACGATCACTATCCTCGGCAACTGAGTGGAGGTCAGGAACAGCGCGTGGCGATCGCGCGCGCGATCGTGACCGACCCGCTCATCATCTTGGCCGACGAGCCAACCGGTGACCTCGACCGAGACTCTTCGAAGTCGATCATGGAGTTGCTCGAGCGGCTGAACAAGGACCTTGGGAAGACCCTCGTCATGGTCACGCACGATCCGGGCACCACCGACTACGCCGGACTGACCCTCCACCTCGAGAAGGGGCGCTTGGTGTCGGACGAAGCGAAGCCTGCGACCTCGGCGACCGGGGAGGTGGCGTGATGAGAACGTTCCTGCGCTTCCTCCCGCTGGTGTTCAAGCAACTTCGAAGAACCCCCATCCGCAGCTCGCTCACCGTGGCGGGAGTCGCGGTGGCAATGTTCTTGTTCTCGGCGGTGCAAGCGATGCAAGTCGGTGTGAAACGAGCCACTGAGGTCACCGCCCAGGACACGACGCTCGTGGTCTATCGCGAGAATCGCTTCTGCCCGTTCACCAGCCAGCTTCCTCAGTACTACCAACAACGCATCGAGGCCATCGACGGCGTCGCCTCGGTCGTACCGATGCGGATCGAGGTCTCGAACTGCCGCGCCTCGTTGGACGTCGTGACTTTCCGTGGCGTACCGGAAGCGGCCTTCGTTCAGCACTATGTTCCAAACTTTGAAATGCTCGGCGGCTCGATCGAAGCGTGGACCCAACGCAGCGACGCGGCACTACTCGGCGAGTCGCTCGCAACGCGACGTGGTCTCGCGGTGGGAGATCGGTTTTCGGCGGCGGGGATCACGGTCTCGGTGGCGGGGATCATTCAGTCGCAGGAGCCGCAAGATCGAAACGTCGCTTACACCCACCTCAGTTTTCTCCAAGAGGCGAGCCGACGCGGCGGCGGTACCGGAGGAACGGTGACGCAGTTCAACGTCAAGGTCGACTCGCCCGAGAGTCTCGGCGAGATCGCCAGCGCCATCGATACCGAGTTTGCTCGTGACGCCGATCCGACTTCGACCCGGCCGGAAAAGGCGTTCGTCGCCGCGGCGGCGGGAGACATTCTAGAGATCGTCAAGTTTGCATCATGGCTGGGATGGGGTGCTCTCGCCGCCGTGTTTGCGCTCGTCGCGAATGCGATCGTATTGTCGGTGCAAGACCGAGTTCGCGATCACGCGATCCTACAGACTCTGGGTTACTCGCCGCGTCACGTCGCACTGCTGGTGTTGCTGGAGGGAACGACGTTGGGCCTGGTCGGTGGAGTGGTAGGCGCGGCCGGCGCGATATGGTTCACCCAGCAGAGACTCGCGCTGACGACCGAAGGGCTGAACGTCGAGATTTCCTCCGACGCGACGGTAGTCCTTGTCGGGTTAGCCGCCTCCGTAGCCCTCGGCCTCATCGCGGGAGTGGTACCGGCGTTTCGGGCATCGCGCCGTGAGATCGCCGAATCGTTCCGGGCAGTGTGAGGAGAAACAAATCATGAAACTCCTACCGTTCGACTACGCCGTGCGCAATCTCGGCCGTTCGCCGACTCGCCTAGCACTGATCGTCTCGGGAAGTGTGCTCGTGGTGCTGCTCGTAGTCGCGGCCGTCGCATTCATACGCGGGATGACCGCGAGCCTGTCGATCACGGGGAACCCGAACAACGTGATTCTGCTCGGGGCGGGCTCTGAGGAGAGCATCGAGCGAAGTCAGGTCGACCTCCGCGCGGCGATCGCCGCCACCGCCGTGTCCGGCGTACGCGAGCGACTCGGGATTCCGTACGTTTCGCCCGAGATCCACTCGGCGCTCGCGATCAAGCTTCGACCGGACGAAGTGAAAGGTCGCTTGACCGTCGTCCGTGGAGTGCGCCCCGCCGCGTACTTGGTACATCCACAAGTGCACATCGTCGCCGGACGAACTCCCGAGTCCGGTCGGGACGAGATCATGGTCGGGGGGCTGGTGGCCGACAAGCTCGGCGCCGACCAGGCGGATCTCGCGGTCGGCAAGTCGTTAGTTATCGACGGGCGCCCCTGGACCATTGCGGGTCACTTCTCCGCGTCGCGAACGGTGATGGACGCCGAGATCTGGATGCCTCTCAGCGACCTACAAGTCGTCGAACAGAGAGACACTCTGTCTTGCGTGATTCTCACGATCGATCCGGAGCGGGGTGAGTTCGAAGACGTCGCCGTGATGGCGTCGCAACGACTCGACCTCGAAATGACTGCCATCCGAGAGTCGGAGTACTACACGAAGTTGTCGGAGTTCTTCGGCCCGATTCGCCTCATGGTGTTGGTCACGGCCGCGTTGATAGGACTCGGTGGGATCTTCGGCGGCCTCAACACGTTGTACGCCGCATTCTCGACGCGGGTTCGCGAGCTGGGAACTCTGCAAGTCATCGGCTACAGCCGGTCCGCGGTCGTCGTTTCGATCGTTCAGGAATCCGTGGTGGCGACGGCGTGCGGAGCCCTCATCGCCTCGGCTTTGGGTTGGTGGCTCCTCGACGGGATCGCGGTGCGCTTTTCGATGGGCGCCTTCGGCTTGATCGTGGACGGCGTTGTTTTGGCAGCGGGCCTCGGCGCGGGTCTGGTGCTGGGCCTCGTGGGTGCGTTGCCACCGGCCATTCGTTGCTTGCGTCCCCCTATTGGAGAGGCGCTCAAATCATGAACACACACGAAAGTAGAGGAACCATGCGATTCATACTCTGTTGCGCGCTCGCAGTTGCAGCCCTCGGTTGCACGAAGAGCGAAGACGACGCTTCCAATGGAGACACTCAGCCGGCCAGCTCGAGCATTGAAGGCTTCTTCGTCAAGGCTGCGCCGTCTGGAGCGAAGACGCTGAGCGCGACGAAAGTTTCCGCCAAGGTTGGCCAGACGGTGACATTTCAGGCGCGCATCGGCGGCCGTGCGACCCCGTTTGTCGAGAACCGCGCGATCATGGTCGTGATCGACTCATCGTTGAAGGCGTGCGATCCAGACGAAGGCTGCGCACACCCGTGGGACTATTGCTGCGAGACGCAGGAGGCGCTCACTGCGAACACCGCAACCGTGCAGTTCCTGGGCGACGATGGCAAACCGATGAAGGTGTCGCTCAAAGGCAACAACGGCCTGGCGGAACTCGAGTGGGTCACCGTCGTCGGCGAAGTCGCAGTGAAAGACGAGGCCGGAACGCTCGTGATCAACGCGAAGAACGTCTTCGTCGGCAAGGGATAGGCAACAATGGGGATCCCTTGGTCCGCTGTGCCCGCGACTCCTCGAGGCCGCTCTCGTGCCGTGGCCGAGCGATCACCCACGATCGATCGTCTTCCCCCGAGGTCACTGCGGCGATACGGGGGAAGAACCCGGGGATTCCGGTTCGCCCCGAGCAGTTCACGTGGTTGAGCACCGTCTTCGTTGCGTGTGCTCGAGCAGCGTGATACCTATGCCTCGCGGCGTCTGGGGAGTGGTGAGCTGAGGAACTCTATCGGAGAGAATCCTCCTGCTCCGTCTCCGAGCCGAAGCTCTATCTGAGTGCCCGGCCCGGAGACATTAGCGCTGACCCCCACCATGTCGAGATGGCCGTCCTCGTTGAAGTCAGCGAACCCCTGACTCGACAACGGACGATTGTCTGGAACGAACATTGGTGACTCAAACGTGCCCGTGCCGTTACCGAGGTAGACCGGGAAGTCCACTCCGACGAAGGAAGACGTCACCATCATGTCGAGGTGGCCGTCGGCATTGAAGTCTCGAAAGTAGATGCTGCTCGCGTTTACGGGCGAGAGGAACATCGTCGGCGCGGAAAACGTGCCGTCGCCGTTGCCGTAAAAGAAGCACAGTTCATCGCAGTTGTAAGAGTAGTCGATCAAGTCGGCGAAGCCGTCTTCGTCGAGATCGGCGACGCGCATCCAAGAGCCGAAGAATTCGAATGCGGGGATCGTGGAGAGAAACTCCAAGGTCCCGCTGCCCGTTCCTCGGAAGGTGTAACCGCCGAGCGTCCCGGAGCTGAAGACGTCGTCTTGGTCGAAAAACTCCGTGGCGTTGGTGTTAGAACGGCACGCCTGGGCGAGCCGAACAGTCCGCTTCGGTTCGAGCCGACGCTCGCCAAGCCGCACCGAACCAAAACGTCGAGTGGAATCCTGGGGTTCTGCATGCCGTGGTGACGGGGGAAGGCTTGCGAAGCTCGACCATGCCGATCGCAAAAGCAGCGTCTCAACTAGGTAACGTCGCGTTCCTCGCAACGGTCACCCTTCGCGCCAGCCAACCTCACTTTGGTCCCCAACGCTCTACATCGTCGACCACTACCTACGCATCGGTCGGGTCGAGGGGCAAGGGTTCGCGCGGCGATCAGAACTTCGTCGAGCACACCTTCCCTGAGACCGAACTAAGCTTCATCCTCATTCGGACTCAGGGGTGTCACGGTCTCACCTTCCCCAGTTTCAGCCGGCTGCGAGATTCAAGCGTTCTGATCGTTCGTAAGGTCGACAACTGCTGACCAGGGTGATTCAAGCCTTGAACATCGGACTCTCGATTCCCGATCCGCTACAATTTTTCTATGGATGAAGCCGATTCGCGCGCGACGCGCAAAGCAGCCCGACGAGACTGGCGAGTACGACGAGTCCCGATGGACGCGCCTCCCGAGGACGACTTGTCTGAGTCGACAACGGCCGCGGAGAGAGTGGCGATGGTGTGGACGCTGACTCTCGAGGCGTGGAAGCTTTCCGGTCGCCCCTTACCGCAGTACCAACGTCACGAGACTCCCGTCCGGAGGATCGATAGGCGAACGTCATGAACTCAGAGCCGGTCGACGAATCGTTGTTTCACGAGTTCGACGGAAAGAGCGTCGAGCCCTTTGAAGCGGCGGCCGCCCTCTGGTCCCCGGACGCTTCGTCCATGAACGAGTTAGTTGCGCTCGCTGCCGGCTCGGACGTTCGAGTTCAAGTCGGGGCGACTTGGGTTCTGAAACGGTGGATCGAAACTGGAGTCGGGGATCCGCAGCCTATCGCGGCTGTGATCGTTGATCTCATTCCGGAAGAGATGGCACCCGACGCCACGCTCCACCTTCTTCAGATGCTGCAGCACCTCGAGCTACCGACCGATCGCGAGAACGCGTTATTTCGGGCGTGTTCAACACTGACCGAGCATCCCAAGAAGTTCGTGCGGGCGTGGGCGTACGACGGACTCGGTCGCGTGGCCATCCAGAACCGCAAGTTTCGGGCGCGAGTGACGAAGCTGTTCGACGACGCGGAAGAGAACCAACCCGCGTCTGTTCTGGCGCGGATCCGAAACCTACGGAAGTGGCTGTGACAACGATCGCGCTTCGCGCGCGCCCGCGCCGGGGTCGCACTGCCTTGCCTGAGTTGGGGTTAAGTAAGGTGCTGGCGCAATAGGCACCGCGTACCCCAAAATCGACGCGTGGAGCGAGCCGCCAGACTGCTCAAACGCTCCGCGCAGTCTCGGACACAACGACCTAGACACAACGACCCGGACACAACGAACCAGTGAAAAGTAGGCACCTTGGAGCTCAAGTTCAACAAGGCGATCGACCGCCCCGTGGATCAAGTCTTCACGACGTTCACCGACCTCGAGAACGCGGCCGATCGCGTACGAGGTATTCAGAAGTTGGAGCTGGTCACGGACGGGCCAGTCGGTAACGGGACGGTCTTCCGCGAAACGCGCGTCATGATGAAACGCGAGTGTACGGAAGAGATGACTATCACCGAGTTCGAACCGAACAAAAGCTACACCGTGAGCGCCCACACTTGCGGCAATGAGTACACGACAAAGTTCGAGTTTGAACCGACAGGAAGCGGCACGCGAGTCGACGTCACCTTCACGTCGACCCCGCAAACGGTGCTCGCCAAACTGATGTCACCGATCGGCTGGCTCATGAGTGGAACCATGCGCAAGCTCTTCGACAAGGACCTCGAAGACTTGAAGGCGCACGCCGAGAGCAACGCGGCGAGGTCAGCCGACAGTTCTCCCAGTCAGGGCTGAGGGCAGCTTCACTTCGAGACACAAAAAAAAGGTTCATCGCGCATCTGAGGGGCGAGGTATCGGCAGAGAGGGAACGGTAGCTCCGCTATCTTGTGGTTGTCACGACCATGAGACGGCAAGGAGGCTACCGTGTCCCGAGTAGAGTTTATTGAGCTGTTGGGG
>JAJFFE010000367.1 GCA_021776775.1 Planctomycetota bacterium
GCCGGCCGAAGGCTGAGCGTTCATGGTCGACATGGAAAAAAACGAGCACGCTGACCGAACCATCGAAGCCGAACGCATCGTACTCCGTGAACCACGCGGAGGCCGGGTGCGCGCCGTGCTGGCCGCTGAGCCGGCCGGGCCCCGCGATCGAGAGCTTCACGGCGGCGGGCGAGTCCACCGCCCGCTTCCGGCAGGAGGTTCGCCTCGCTGAGTGGGCCATCGAAGGCAAGGAGTTCGACCAGGCGCAGCAATTCTCCTGGGCCGCGCTCGAGAACGCGAAGATGCGCCGGGACCGACGCTACGCCCTGACGCTCATCGCCTCCGCGTACCGTGCAGACTCTGCCGTGCCCGAGTTGTTGGATCGACTAGCCTCGATGGAGAGTCCTGGCGCGGACACCCGACAACTTTGGATCCGATTGCTGCGAGAAGAAGGCCGCGTCGACGATGCGTTGAAGTTGTTTCGTGATGCGGACGATGACCAGTTCACTGTTTCCATGCGTCGCCAGTTACTGGAGATCTGCCGCGAAACAGGTCGCGAAGAGACCCTCGTCGACGCCTTCGAACGACTCATTCGAACGGAACCGGAGAATCTCGAGTGGCGAAGCGGACTGAGTCGCTTCCGGCTCGAGAATGGCGATCGGGCGAGCGCGGTCGCGGTCTGGGAGGACTTCAGCAGCCAGTCCGTGCCGGCGCAACTGATCGAGGCCGCTTACATGTTGCAAGGCATTGGACTCGACGACGTGGCCGAGCGGTTGGCGCTGATGGCCGCGCAGGACGAGAAGTTCCGCCAGTCGGGTCAACTGTTCGTGTTCCGGTTGCACCTCAACAGGGGCCGATTCGAGCAGGCGGTAGCGGCCCTTCAGGAACTCGAAAGGGTCGCCGAGCCGGGGGCGGCCTTGCGAGCGGAAATCTCGGACGGTTACGAACGGATCGGCCGGCCGGACCTCGCCGTCGCGGCGCTGGAGGGGCTGCGCGAAGCGCGTGGTGGCTTCCTCGGGACCGATCTCGAGATGAAGTACGCGATCTTACTCTCCAAGATCAATCGCGAGGCTGAGGCGCTGGTGATTTGGCGCGAACTCTGGGTTCGGTTGCGCTCGTCGCCTCGTGCCCGCTATGCCGAAGATCGCATGATGACGGTCGCGTCACGACTCGGAGTGCTGGCCAAGATCGCGATCGAGCTGGAAGACCGACTCGCTTCCGGCGCAGCGGGAGATCAAGACGTCGACTTGTTGGTTCGTTTGTACATCAAGGTCGGCGATCCGGCTTCGGCGACGGAGATCCTGGAAGAGTACATGCGCCAGAGCGGCAAAGACGATCTGGAGGTCGTCAAGCGCAAGTCCAAGATCTACCTCGCTTGTCAGGACTACTACAACTACGAACGCCTGATCCACGAGTTGGTCGAGAAGGACGAGGAGTTTCGACTCGATCATCTCAGAGAGCTGGCCATGAGTCAGCTCGAGCGGGGGCGGCGTGATCTTGCCATCGGGCTCTTGCCCAAGATTCGGGAAGCGAGCCAGGACGCGGAGATCGCCGACGAGTTCGAGGCGGGCATCTACGGTATTGTTGGCCTGAAGTCGGAAGCTCTTGTTGCTTATCTCAAGGGGATGGGGCGTCACCCGGAACGCATCGATACATACTTGCTGATCTCGAACTTGCTGCGAGAGACCGGCGAGGAAATGCGTGCGGTTCGCATGTTCCAGTACATGGCGCAAACCGCCGAACGGGATGACCTGTTCACGATCGCGGTCGATGGCATCCTGAACTTGCGTGCCCCCCGCGACTCGGGCGTGCCCGATGCGCCAGTTCAGTGGGCGCTGCGTACCACGCTAGAGCGATTGGCCGAGCGGCCCCATCGCTTCTTTCTGTACCGACTCACCGCGGATCTCGCGGAGGAACTCGGGCAGCTTCCGCTCGCGATCCGGGCGTTGAAAGCCGGCTTGCCGGTCGCCGGAGAGCGGCGGACGGCGATCATGCGGGAGATCATGAACAAGTGTAAGTCGCTCGACCCGAGTGCGCGGCAAGTGTTCGGCAGCACAGCGTTTCGTCCCAGCAAGCAGTGGGATGCCACCGAGTACGTCATGGTTGGCCGACGACTGCTCGGCCAAGGCGAGCATGTTCCGCCGTCGATCTTCATGAACCTCGCGACTGTATTCATTCGTCAGGACGATATCCCCGCCGCCATGCGGACGGCGTTGGTGCATGATTCGCGAGCTTCCGAAGTGCGGTATGATTCGGTCTTTGGAGTCGTTCTCTGAGGAGCTGAGTGTATGCCGTCTGTGAAGTCGAGTCGCGTCCATCCGAAGTACAAGAAAGAGTATCGCGTCCGGAACTGGCGGGAATACGAGCAGGGTCTTCGTGCGCGTGGCGACGTGACGATCTGGTTCGGCGAGGAGGCGATCACTAACTGGTTAGAGAAACCGAGTGGGGGACCTGGTGGTCCGCGACTCTACTCAGATCTTGCGATCGAGACGTCTCTCACGCTTAGGACCGTCTTTCGTTTGCCGCTTCGACAAACCGAGGGTTTCGTCGGTTCGATTCTGCAGATGCTCGGCCTCGATCACTTGCCCGTACCGGATCACACAACGTTGTCTCGACGAGCGAAATCGCTCGAAGTCGTGCAAAGCGTGAGTTCTTCCAGCGAGGCGATCCACTTGATCGTCGACAGCACCGGCTTGAAGATCGTTGGCGAAGGTCCGTGGGCGGCCGCCAAACATGGTGGGCGGGGAACGCGTGAGTGGCGGAAACTCCACCTAGGTGTTGACCAGCGTGGTTTTATCGTCGCCAGTGAATTGACCGACAGCAACGTGGACGACGCCAGCGTCGTACCCGACTTGGTGGAACAGTTCAGCAGTCCGATTGATCGCTTCACTGCTGACGGGGCGTACGACACGGCCGCGGTGTACGAGTTGCTCACGAACAAAGGAGCGGAGGTCGTTGTGCCTCCGATTCAGAACGCACGACTGTCGAAAAGCGACACCGTCGGCGCACGTGCCCGAAACGCAAACGTAGAAACAACTCGGGCACTTGGGCGACGAAAGTGGAAGAAGGATTCAGGCTACCACCGACAAGCCCGAGTCGAGAACACGTTCTACCGCTGGAAGAAGATCATCGGCGGCGAACTCCGTAGCCGAACCACCACATCGCAAGCCACCGAGGCCGCGATCGCGGTTAACGTACTCAACCGAATGCTCGACCTCGGTGCCCCACGGTCCGAAGCAATCAGGAAATGACCGAGCATCGAGTAGCACCGGTTCGTTCTGAGCAATCATGCAACAAAGCCGTTTCTAATCCTGGATAAGTCGACGCTGCAGAGCCTGAGCGAGCGAGAGATTCGCGTTCTGGGCAGGGTCTACTACGTAGTTGTCGCGCCCCTCCTTGTACAAGAAATCCGAGGGAACCTCGCGCGCTATTCCCCGGAGAAGCTCACGGCGCTCGCACGAAAGCTCTCCGTTCCCGGCGACTTCCTGCACACGACCGAATTCAATTACTTGATGGATGCGGATTTGGACGGTCACTCGTTTCCCATCGCCTACAAGCCGATACGGGTAAAGCCGGGAGAGGTGATCTTCGAAGTACAAGAAGACGGATCCGAAACGGCTACAGTGCTGTCTTCTGAAGACGAGCGCGACCTCGAACGCTGGTCGCGCGGCGAGACTTCGTCCGATGACCGAGAGCGGGCGAAGGTCTGGGCTGATCACGTCTCCACTCTCGATCTTGAAGGCACCAGGCGCGGCTTGGATTTCGGGATCCCAACGGCTGCGTCGAGTCTGGCGGACGTGCTCCGTCGCGTTGATCTCCTCCTTGAAAATCCGGTGACCCAAGAGCCAATTCTGGATTGGTGCTTCAGTCACTTTGGTCTGACAGACCCGCTTGTTTCAGGAGTCAGAGCGCGTTGGAAATTCTTCTACCAAGAGCCGAGGATGATCAGTGCCTTCGCGCCCTATGCGTACTTCGTGATCAGAGTGACCCAGTTCCTTCTGTTTGGTCTAGAGGCCGGCCTAATGTCCTCGAAGTCGACTAACTGGATCGACATGCAGTACTTCTACTACCTCCCTTTTGGTCAGGTGTTTTGTTCCAGCGATCGATTTCACGAAGAGCTGTTTCCGTACTTGGCGCTCCCCGGGCAGGTGTTCGTGAACGGGAGCGACCTCAAGAAGGACCTTCGTTTCATGGCGGATGCGTTTGACGACGGAGATCGCGATGAACCTGAGAGATTCGTTCCTGCGGGCCCACTAACGGAACGTCTCTGGAATCGCTTTGTTCCCTCATTTGGAACACCGTGAGGGTTGGCGTGCTCCGAGCGCAGCTAGTCAAGCTAGTGGCACGACTCCCAGTGCGTCTCTGCGAGCGCGCCTCTTCGATCTGATCCGGCGCCGCGTCAACATGTTCCCGCGCTTCGTTGCGGACATGGCCGCCCATCCACGTCAACGTCAACCAGACGACGTTCGCTCTCCCAGCCGAGTTCGAGAGCAGAGAGCATCGACCCCGGATGATCCGTTCTTTCGAACCGACTCGCGGTTAACAACCGCGCTCTCCACCGACCATACGCTACCCGTTACTTCAAAGCACGTTGCGACCTACGGGCACGAAAAAACCCGCGCCGGATGGCGCGGGTTCGCACGTTTTGATTTATGGCTCCCCGGTACGACCGCAAATGCGAACTCGATTCTCCACAGAGCGCGATCGGCGTAAGTGATCCAGTGGTGGGGCACTGCGACGTATTCTCCGGTTCGCCAAACGATCGTCGTGGGGTCGGGTTATCAAAAGTTCGAACTCTTCGCGAGATGGTTCACACGTGGAGAGCGTGTTCCTCTCGCGGAAGGCGCACCCGACATGAAACGATTCATCCGAGTGCAGCGCTAGTTTGCCGAGGGTGGGCCTTGATCCTCACCCCGGCTTCAAGTTCCAACTGGATCAGCGAGTCGCCCACTCGACACTTGTCGCGAGAAGCTCCGCCATCTATTGTCGGACCTCGCCGTCGGCGTCTCGATCGACGGGACCGGACAGCAGTGAACAACGAGAGACGGCCGAGATGAAGTGGCAAGAGTGGCTCGACAAGTGGAGCATGAAGAAGGTCAAGCTGAGCTTGGGCTTCGCCGATCTCGAATGGGCCCCGAACGACCCCGACCGCGATGCGGCGTGGGACCTCTACATCGAGCTTCTCACCCGGATCAGCACGCAATACCTCGCGCCCGATCACGGGGACGAAAAGACCGCGCTCGAAAGCCTGCACGCGTTGTTCTATCTCACACGAGAGACGCTCAAGACCCGCGGCCGCCACTGCGGCGAATTCGCGAAGATCGCAATTCCGGTCCTGAACCAGGTCGTGCGACCGTTCACGGCGAAGTGGCACCGTGAGTCGCTGGCCGGGGCGTTCCTGGAAGAGAAGAGTTGTGCCGAGTTTCGAGACCGACTCCGCGAGCTGCAGGACGAGCTGAAGATCTACACGGGAATGCTTGCGGAGATGGCCGGCGTCGAGGACCTCACCGAACTCGAGGTCACTCCCTGAACTTGACGCACGCCGTTCACAGGACGACTCAATACAGTCTGTGCTGACGGAGTTCCGTACCCAGTGAGTGCGGTTGGACTCCCTTGCTCTTAACGGTCCCTTGCAGCGAGTTGCTACTCATGCAATTGGATCCACCTTAGTGAGGATCTGCACATGAACCAAATCCCGTGGCCGCTTGACCCGCCGACCCCCCGGATCTTTCTCAGTTACCGTCGCCAGGATGCAGAAGGGCATGCGTGGAGACTCTTTGACTACCTCGCCCACATCTTTGGTCCGAACGAAACCTTCATCGACCAATCCAACATTCCGGCAGGTAAGGACTTCGTCAAGGTCATTACCCGCGTCCTCGATTCGGCCCGCGTTCTCCTTGTTGTGATCGGCCCCTCGTGGGGCTCGTTCTTCCGTTCGGCGGAGAAGCGCGAGGGTGACAACCACGACCACGTCCTGCTCGAGATCGAAGAAGCACAACGTCTGGGGATTGATATTGTCCCGGTCTTCGTGGGTGGCGCGAAGATGCCCGCGGGAGACCACTTGCCTGAGGCAATTCGGCTCGCAGCTTCGATCAACGGCATCTCGCTCGATCATCGCCAGTTCGCTTCGGACGTTGATCGGCTAGCGCAGGTAGTCGAGCGAAGCCTGAGAGCCTCACCTCGCAGAGCGTTCGGCCGATTGTCACGACTGCGGATGTGGGACCGAGATCTTCCCGTCAAGTTGATTAGCGCTGGGATTGATCTTGGAATCGCTGAGACTGGTGCCAGGCTCGGGCCGGGCCTCTTCGCCATTGCCGGGCTTGAGAATTCACTCCGGAGGATCGGGCTCGATGTCGGATGGCATCAAACCCTCCAAGTGCCCCTCAGTGGATCCTCGAGACCTGGATACGCCGGGGCCAGATACCAAGACGAGATCGTGGCGGTCTCTCTGAAGCTAGCAAAGATTGTCGAAGAGACCCTCGACGACGGCGCCTTTCCCGTGGTGATCGGAGGCGACGCCTGCACCGGGCTCGGTACTGCGATCGGATTCCGAAGCCACGCGGCTCCAATTGGAGACCTCGCAACGATTTGGTACGACCACGCGGCCAGGTTGAGTACACCCGATACTTCGCCGACTGGTTCAATCTCTGCTATGGTTCGCTCGGTTCTGCTCGGACACGGCAAGCTGCTTGACGTTCCAGGGAGCGAACTCGAGTATCTGGCTCCAGACGCCATGAGCCTCATCGGACTCAGCCCTCGTAGCTTGGACTCTGCCGAAGTTGCGCTTCTTCAGCAGAGTGGCGTGAAGGCGTACCCTCAGGACGATATTGAGCTACAAGGGGAAGAGGTGTTTTCCAGCGTGATCGAACACGCAATGGCTGGAACGTCCTCTCAATGCCATCTTGGCGTCAACCTGGGTACACTTGGAGATCCCACAACTCGTGTCGGATCGGTACGATTCGAGCGGTATGTCGCTCAGCTCAGCGCATTGTTTGATTCACTCCTCGGCACCGGGCGACTCAGGTGTTTGGAGTTGTACTTTGACGACCAGCGTCAGCCGCTGGCGGCACGAGAAGAGCAGGTAGCCGCTGTGATCAACATCCTTGCTTCGTAGTGAGATCGACGTCCGGCTGGCGACATTCAGATCGCCATTGAGTAGGTCGATTGACTGCGAGTGCCTGGTTGAAGCGCGCCAATCATTGAGCGGTGTTGCGTTTTTTATTTCGGGGGCACGCGACTCGACGTGTGTGCTGCCATCGGATTAGCTTTGCGACAAAGGTCGTTTACTCGACAGCCTCGATTTGCCTTCATCAACCATCGGCGTGCAATAAGCACTCATGCACCAACGCTCTAGAACTGATGGTAGGAGATCTTCACTATGGTGCGCAAATATCCACTGCGAAACTTCAGGTATCGGCTAGAAATTGATGAGATCGAACGAGCCGGCTTCTCGGAGGTGACGATTGGCGATCTCTCGATCGATCCGGTCGAGTACCGCGAAGGCGACGACCCGACTGCCGCGAGGAAACTCAACGGCCTCAATAAATACGGCAACATCACGCTCAAGTGGGGCGTCACGGATTCGGTCGACCTGACCAACTGGCGTCGGCTGGTGGTCGACGATGCGACCGTTCTCGACGCCGCGCGGCGGGACGTCGTAATCCGCGTCCAGAACGAAGCTGGCGAGGACACGGCAGCGTTCGAGGTTACGAGAGCTTGGCCGTGCAAGTACGACCCGAGTGATCCCAACGCGACCGTCAGCGAAGTCGCGATTGATACCTTGGAGTTGTGCAACGAAGGCATTAGACGTATTCAGTGATGTTGACGGCGTTGGTTGCAACACGGCCATTCCGGAGTTCGGTAACGTTCGGCCGTTGGATGGTTTGAGGGGCTGACCAATACGATCTTTGACGCCAGAACCATCCCTATCGATACGAAGATGGGCAGCTTCGAACGGCGTTTGGTACATGATCGCTGCTTCCGAAGTGCGGCGTCATTCGGCCTTTGGAGTCGCTCTCTGAGGAGCTGAGTACATGCCGTCTCTGAAGTCGGGCAGCAGCCGCCCGAAGTTGAAATAGAGTATCGCTTCGCGATTACGAGCGCGGTCTTCGTGCTGGTGGGAACGTGACGATCTGGTTCAGTAAGGACGTGATCGCGAGCTGGCTTGCGGAGTCGAGTGGGGGATCTGGAGGGCCGAGGGTCTACTCGGATCTCGCCATCGAAGCGGCGCTCACGCTCAGGACTGTCTTTCGGTTGCCGCGACAAACCGAGGGCTCCGTGAGCTTATTCTTGCCCACGCGTGGTCTTGATTAGCTGCCTTTGGATCACGCGACGTTGTCTCGACGAGCGCAGTTGCTCGAAGTCGTGGCCGTCCGCTCAATCGTCTGAAGCCGGTTGGACGCGTTCCCCGATCTTGATCGATCATTGAAACGAAGGGCACTCGTTGCATGTGTTTTCATGCACGTGCTGTCAGAGTATTCGTCTGCACCTCAGAGGCCGGCTTGAACAGCTCTCAATAGATTGGGTGTTGGCTTCACCCGGATACGTACAAGGCCGATACCGCCGCCAGTACGGAGCAGTAACGTCAATGTCCGTGGCGAGAGTTGACTTGGACATCGCTAGATGCGTATTTTGACCACACGAGTTCAGCCAGCGAGCCGCCGCCGCGATCCGAATGGTGGAGAGCGAGAACTGGCTTCGTGCCGCTCACGACGTACGACTGACGCCAGGGGGCAGCGCTGAGCCGAGACAATGCACGCGCCATAATCGCAGGCCTTGGGGCGTTGCGACCGATAGATGGACACTACGGGCAATGAACGACACATATGCGGCATTCCTGTCTTACGCTCGCGGGAGCGACGGCTGGCTAGCGGCCTACATCGCGCGCCGTCTGCGTCGATACGGAGTCCGGTTCTACGAGAGTGGCAAGCATCGTGTGTTTCTCGATGTCTCGGCGCTCGGTGGTGAGATACGCCTTACACAGAAGCTCCGTGAGGCCGTCGCTGGTTCAACCACCCTTGTGGTCTTCGTCAGTGAAGGGGCCGCGAGCTCCGCGTGGGTGAATCAGGAGATCGAGTGGTGGTTCGAATCCGATCGAGCTGCGAAACGGCGGAAACTCGTCCTGGTTCATACGAGCGGACTTATCGTTCGACGGAATGATGGAAACTTCGATTGGAATCTTACCACAGCGGTCCCGAACGCTTTCCAAGGGAACGTGCCCCCTAACGCGCACGTGTTGGGTTTGACCGACTTGCGTTGGTGGGAGCGTATGACGCGGTTTCGAGGGCGGATTCAGGGAGCTGTGCTAGATGTGATCAGCGTCGTTCATGACGTACCGAGAGACAAGCTCGTCAGAGACTCCAGAAGAGTGACGACTCAGCTGTCGGGGCTTTCACTTGTTGTACTTCTACTGTTCGCGTTCGTTAGCTGGCAGTGGTTTTCCAGCAGTGACCGGTGGCGAAGCTCAGAGACGGTGCGCGAAGCTTCCTGGCGTGGGGAGAGGGTCACTCGTGCGCTTGAGGCGGCGGCAAACGGATCACCAGTCGACGCAGTATGGCAGCTTCTCGAGTTGAGCGGCCGGCAGCTCGATCCCGAGGCGCGCCGGGACTTGCGATCGCGTTGCGGTCATGTGCTGTACGGCAGCGGCGCGATCCTGGGGGTGATCGACGCCGAGGATGGCATTGAGACGCTGCAGTACAGTGCGAATGGCCAACTGCTCTTGGTGGTCAGCGGTAACCAGGCGCGAGTCTTCGACGCCTTCTCTCTCGAGGAAGTCGTATCTGTTCCGGTGCCATCTCCGGATTGGATCGAGTTGTCACCATACGGAAAGTTGCTCTCGTTCTGCGGGGATCAGACCGTGGTCGTTTGGGATCTCCACGCGAAGCGGATGACGTGGCAGAAGAGTATCGAGTTGGACGTCGTCGGTTCTACCTTCACGCCAGATGGCGACCATCTCGTGTATTGGGGACGAGACGATCGCGAGATGCGACTGCGGTTTCGGGCACTCGACAACGGGACGGAGTATACGACGACACTTCGAAACGTAGATTCCGTCGTCGGGGCTACTCGATCCGGCGTTTTCGTAAGTAGCGGGAACGAGCTCCTGTTTTGGAACGTCCAAACTGGAGAAGTCCTGCGACATCAGGCCCCTGATCGGCACCGCATTACGGCGACCTTTGTTGCGCGACACGAGGCTGGCGTCTACTACGCTACGACCGAGGAAGGGTCGGCGCGGCTGTTCTCTTGGGAGCCCGGTGACGAGGAGGCTCGAATGGTCTTGTCGCTCACCGGATCCATCATGTCCATATGGGTCAACCAGGGTGGGTTCGGCTTCGTCGCAGTTGATGGGAGCAACGTTTACTCTGCCGCGCAGTTCGAGCTCAAATCCGGGGCGATCGTAGGCGAAGCACCGATTTCGCTCGCCTACTCGCGGGTCACCAACCCGTTTCTAGCTTGCTATGCGAACGTCTCGGACCGACACGTGTACATCCTGCCAATGGCAGGGCAGGACGTAAGTCACCCGCTAGCCTTCGAGCCAGAACGTGTTATCGACGTGATCTGGCGCGATAGGTCCACGAAGTCAGGGTTCTTGGTTGCTCGGCGGCAGGGTAGGCGCAAGCGCAGCTACGTCTCGGTGGGGTCCGAGGGCGGGGTCGATTCTTGGCTGACGGAGCTCAATCAGCTGCGAACGACACTCGGAAACGGCGTCGACTACGGGCGCTCGTTGAGTCCTGGCCTGACCCATATCTCGTTTCGTCCTGACGAGGACGGGCTTTACCTCCTAACTCGAATCGACGAGCCCGGAATAGTAACAGTGCTCGCGGGTAAGCTGCCGGCGGACGTGAGCTTCCCGGCGTCCGCGCGCGTGCGGCCACATCCGGTTGGCGGGCAGATCGACAGAACGACGTGGGCGGGAGATCGACATCTGCTGTGCCAACTATCGAGCGATCGCAAGAGCGGGCGTTTCGGGCTCTTCGACATTGAAGCTGGCCGGTGGCGCGATCGGGACCTCTTCGCTGGGGTGCGAGTACGTACGGGAGTTGCGGACGCGTTCCGACAGACTTGTTGCTTTGTCCCACCAGATGGAAGCCATCTGCTTGTGGGTAGGTTCGATGGGGATCGACGAAAGATCCAGGTGTCGGGAAAGCGGCGGTTCCTTTACACCTGTCAGCCCCACGGACGGTTCGTCGCGCTCGGTTCGGGGTACACGATTGTCGATTCGGAGACCTTGGAGGTCCTTGAGGACCGGACGATCGAAGTCGGCAGAGCGAGCCAGATCGCTATAGCCCAGGACGTGCCGAAGGCTGTGATCCCTTGCGGTCGGTTTTCTGAAGATTCTCGCCTGCTCGTTGTTGACCTCGAGAACGGGAAGGAGACGATCGCCCCGATCGCGTTGCGGGGCATGCCAGGCAAGGTACAGATCAGTGCTGACGGAACCAGGGCATATGTACGGTGCGTGATTGAACAAAAGAAGATGATTGTGCACAGCGTTTACTCGCTCCGCGACGGCCGGGTCGTGTTCGAGTATCAGAACCCTGGACGGGCTCGAATGAACGCAGCAGGAACTCGGCTCGCGATGCAAATCATCAACGAGGTGGATCCTGCGGGCAGTGAGTGGCGCGTGCAAGATCTCGAGTTGCTCGACGACGACGATTTCGCGATCGTCGCCGCTGTCTTGACGGGCAAGGGCTACGAGGACGGCGAACTTGTCAGTTTGCCCGGGCAGTCGATCAAGCGAAGATTCGACGATGCGTCTCGAAGGGGGGAGGCGTTCGTTGGCCGCATCCGCCGCCCGCTGGGCATTGCGTCGGTTCCTGCCACGGATGAAACCGGGTTTCGCGTCACTGAAGCGTCCGCTGTCGGCTACATCGGGACGCGATTTCGGCGCGGTGACATCTTGCTGCGTTTGGACGGGACGGCGCTCGATTCCCGCGCACCGTTGTCGGAGCTCCTCCGGCGCTTCGAGTCGCGAGCGCGGGGCGAGCAAGCTCAACTCCCGAAGATGACGATTCGGCGCGACGGCCGCGAAATGGAAATCGACCTGTCGACGGAATCGAGAGGCGACGGCTGATCGGGCGCTTGGAATCGCGTGATGTCCGGAAAACCGCGTCGTGTCCGTTTATTCGTCGGAAGCGTGCTCGGTGGCTTTCCAAAGTCCGACTTTTCGTTGGCCGTTCGCCATTCGTCGAAAGCGCTAGTCACGCTCTGCGCGAAGATAGTGCTTCAACAGCGATTGAATGCGACTCCAGAACCATCGATAATCGTTGCCCTTGTGCGTCGGACTAATAGACGGACAGGATGCCTTCGATGGCGGGTGGCCGAGCGGCCGAGACCTGTCGCGGCGATTCCCCCGAGACAGTCGTGCTGGACAGCTGCCGGCGCACCTTAGGAGTATGGCCCTCATTGCAGGCGAGGACGGGAGCTGTCCCGTAGTCGAGGGGCTCCGAATCGGAGGTAGCTCCATCCTTTTCGGACACACGTTCCGTCTTGCGATGCGCGAGCATCACTTCCACCTGCTCGTGCTCGCGCTTCCACTGGTCGAGAAACCCATGAGGAAGATTCAGGAACATTGGGAGTTTGTCGCTTGGTATGTCGAAGCCGTCTCCCCGCCAGGATGGGAGTTCCCATTCCAGGCGGAACCGTTGGTTACTCAGGCCCGCTCGATTGCCGACCGGTGGGTTCGGCGGCAGATGCGGTACCGTCGTGACGCTCGGCTGAGAGACCCAGGACTGACCCGTGGGTGTTTGCCCATGTGGAGGACCGGCTTTTGACCGAGGTGCCCTGGCCTCACGGTTTTTGAAGGTTGGAACTCGTTCATGGCGGCGTGGCGTAGAATCGTGCTCAAGCTCACAGTGGTTGGAATCGTGCTGGTCGTCGGCGCCCTTGCGGTCGGCGTCGGGTACGTGGTGGTTCAGCAAGAGAAGCCCCTCGAGCTCTAGTGCCGACCGAAGTCATCCTCCTGATTGAAGCTCCGGGTGTTCGTTTCAGCGTGAACGAGAATCCTGCAGGTGCCGACCGGGTAGTGCTTACTCGAGAAAACGCGATGCCCTTTGAGGGCGAGTTGCCGAAGTTTCCCGCCGACAGCCGCGCAGGCAAGTTCAGGGACGCGGATCCGAGTAGCCGCGGGTTCAGTCGACCGGTTGTCGAAGGCCAACGATTCGAGACCTGCGTCTATGTGACCGAACGCACGGACGGATCCCGGCGCTTCGGGTTAATCTGGCTCAGGCTCCCGGTCGTTACGAAACCTGCGCGGAAGTTCGAGAGGGCAGACTATGCGAACTTCGCGTGGTGCGTCGAAGCGGACTCGGTCGGTGAGTGGAAGTTTCCCCGAATGCCGGATTCGACTGTAACGCCCGTTCGTTCGTTTGTGGATCGCTGGCTTCGGCGTCAGCTCAGGTACCGGGTCCAGGTTAAATTGACCGACTGACAACTCGCCACGCTCGGGGACGGCAGCCGGCTGGGCGTGACGTCTTTCTCACAGTATACTCCGGCACCGCCGCGCGAGTCGCGTTCTTCATCGCGCCCGGCCCGCCCGCACCCAAAGTGGCGAGTTCTCGCGCAGAAAAGTGCACAATGTCGTGACACTTACCAGGGCAAGCGGACGAGCAATCCGTGTGCCTCGACGTGGTGTCGCCTCAATCGCGAGAGGACTAACTTCCGAGCGAGGACGAACCCAAACCCGATCGGAAGCGCCCACAAACGTTCAGCGCCATACAGCAAGTCGACTAGCCCCAGAGTCGCGAAAACGAGTCCTAGAAGTCCAGCGAGCTTGGCTCCCTGTAACACGAGTCGTGCCGGCCAGTCCGTTCGAAGCGCGGTATCGGACGGTATTGCATACGGGGACAAGGCTGTTTCGACTAGATCGACGACGGTAGCTGAAACGGCTTCCTCCAGATTCGATCGTAACTCGAGGACACTACAGCCAGCGAGTCTGCCTGGCGGCTTCACAGTCAAGGAAACTTCGGACAACGTCTGTCGAGCGAACAGCCTGAAACTGGAGACAACTACGCTCCGCATTCCGGGGTAATGAGCCCTCAGTTGGGCCGAGAGCTCAGAGGGCCCGCTACGAATAGACTGCCGGCTCGCGGGGTCAATTGGTCGCGAGTCAATGGCGACGACGTGGAGGGCGCAAACGAGATCCTCTTCCTTGCCGACTTGCATGGCGATCGCTGATGCGACTTCCTCAAGTTCTTCCAAATCGAGACAGGGCCTTCGCAGCGATAGTTGACGCACCGTCCTTACCCGTGGAACACCGAACGAAGCTCCTGATGGAATCGGCGCCTTTAGAAATTCCGCTGCTGTCCCTCACGACATCCTGCACGTTTGTGCGCGAGTTCTCGTCATTTTCGCTGAGGGGTTCCCCGGATTCAAGCTTACCGTTTGCGGTACTTACGTCGGGATCGGTGGCGGGGGAGTAGTCAGGTGATTCGCGGTCGCGATGATTGGATCATGACTTCCACGACTCGCGTTCAGCATCGCTATGACCATCGCCTTCGGGATCTCGTTCGCTCGACGGGGGACATCGGGCACGCTACTCGGCGTGGCGTTCCTCGATCCACGGCTCGTGGTTGGCTGACGTCTGTCCGAGTTCCGGTTGTCAGCGTTGACGTTGTCGACATGGATGTAGAACGACTGCAGCGGGAAATACTCGCCCTACGCCGTCGCGTTGATCGGCTCGTGGCGCTGCTCCGGCTCGCGGTCGTGCTCTTGAAGGTCTCCGGTTTCTCGCTCGCCAATTCGCGTCTTCCCGACGGCGCGATGAAAGTTGCGTTGCTCCGGGCAATTGAATCATCACGTTCTGTGGTCCCGTTGCGATCGGTGCTGCGCTTCCTCAAGCTGTCGCATTCTCGGTACCACACGTGGCAGCGAGAAGAGGAGTGCGGTCTGGATGACGTATCCTCTTGTCCTCGATCGTCGCCGCAGCAGCTGACGCGCGACGAGGTCCACACGATCAAGGATATGGTGACCTCCGAAGAGTATCGGCACGTGCCGACCGGAACGCTCGCCCGGCTAGCCCAGCGTCTCGGTAAGGCCTTCGCTTCTTCCGCGACTTGGTATCGGCTGGTGCGACTCCACAAATGGCGACGACCTCGCAAGCGCATCCACCCGGCCAAGCCAAAGATCGGAATCCGAGCAGCGGCTCCCAACGAGATCTGGCACATCGACACCACGGTGATCCGGCTTCTCGATGGTTCCCGCGTGTATCTCCGTGCCGTGATCGACAACTTCTCACGTCGCATTCTCGCGTGGAACGTGTCCGCGACGTTCGATCCAACAGGCACAGTAGCGCTTCTACTCAGCGCTACGAGTAATCTGGTCGACAAGAACACAAAGCCAGATCTTCTCGTCGACGGTGGTGTCGAGAACTTCAACCCGGCAGTCGACGAGTTCCTCGAATCCGGAGCGCTCACGCGACTCTTGGCCCTCACAGACATCACGTTCTCGAACTCGCTCATTGAGTCTTGGTTTCGAAGTTTGAAAAACCAGTGGTTGTACTTGAACACGCTCGACACGGTCGCGACCTTGACCAAGCTCGCTTCCTTCTTCATAGGCGAGCATAACACGGTCTTGCCACACTCTGCGTTCCGCGGACAAACGCCCGACGAAATGTACTTTGGAACCGGCGATCACATCCCTGACGACCTCGAGACCGGGAGAGTGATCGCGCGCCAATCCCGATTCGATGCGAACCGCGCAACACGTGGTGTCCAAAAACTCGTACGCGCTCCGCGAAGAGTATGACCGGTTTGGCTTTGCGTCAAGCAGCCGTTCGGGTTGGTTTCGAGTGTCGTCCGAGTAAACTGCGAGCATGAACGGAATCATGACGCCGCTGCACTTTCTGATTACGACGGTCGCTTGGGGCGTGAACGAGTGGCAGTCGAAGCGAATCGAGTTCTTGTGTCGCGAGATCGAGGTCTACCGGCGACTCGTTGGCGACGGCCGGCTCAAGCTGACTAATGATGAACGTCGCGAGCTCGGTGTCCTCGGGAAAGCGATCGGTCTCGAAGCGTTGCGAGAACTGCCGACCCTGGTCACGCCGGAGACCATCCTCGCGTGGTATCGCAAGTTCGTCGCGAGGAAGCACGATCACTCGGCGAAGCGAGGTCCTGGACGTCCACGCAAACCCGACGAACTTCGAGCATTGATCGTTCGGCTCGCTGAAGAGAACATCGGCTGGGGCTACACCAAGATCATGGGAGCGCTCGCGAACCTCGGTCACATTGTAAGTCGCGGCACTATCGCCAACGTCTTGACTGAGCACGGAATCATTCCGGCTCCCGAACGAGGTAAGAAGACGAAGTGGCGTGACTTCCTGCGAACTCACTGGGATGTCCTGGGTGCTACGGACTTCTTCTCTGTGGAGGTTTGGACGACGAAGGGACTGGTCACTTACTACGTTCTCTTCTTCATCGAACTGTCGACACGTCGCGTAGAGATCACGGGAATCACGCCGAACCCTAATGATGCGTTCATGGCGCAAGCGGCTCGTAACCTCGTCGACTGTGAAGACGGATTTCTGCGCGACAAACGCTACCTGATCCACGACCGCGACACCAAATACACGCACCAGTTCGTGCGCATCTTGAAGGACTCGGGTGTGAAGAACATCAAACTGCCGCGCCGAAGTCCGAACCTGAACGCGTACGCCGAACGGTTCGTATTGACGATCAAATCTGAGTGTCTCAACAAGCTGGTGCTCTTCGGTGAGCGATCGCTTCGTCGCGCTATCTCGTCCTTTATGATTCACTACCACGAAGAGCGCAATCACCAAGCGCTCGACAACGAACTGATCGACGGACCAGTCGTGGTGGGGGAAGGGGAGATCGAATGCACCGAGCGACTCGGTGGACTTCTCAAGTACTACCATCGCGCTGCCTGAGAACGTTGTCGCACCGCGGGCAAGTGCGTCGAATGGGGAACCGGTATGCCCAGAGCGACGACGTCGAAGCGAAACTGTCGAGTCCGCGAGCATGATCGCGACGAGCTCACGTCGTTCGTTCGTCATGACCCCCATCTCCCACTCCTCCGGAGTACCGATTCACGATCATCGCCGCACAGATGAGTATTTGGATAGCACGCTAGCCGAGACCGAGAAGCAACAGCTCGGCTTGCTGGCGACGTCGCCCGTGACATCGAGCGTCGTCCTGCGAGGCAAGCTCGTCCTCCTCGCCGCTCCCTTCCTCTGGACCTTCATCGTGATCGCCATCGGTGCTCCGTGGATCGCCGCGGTCTCGACCTCGGGTAACCTTTGCTTCGTCGCCCTCGGCATCCCGGTCGTTCTCAGTGTGTCGGCGTTCTCCGCAATCGTCTCCACGCAGCCGGTTCTGTTCGAGATCGAGGGTCCTCTTGCCAACTCCGTCCGCGCGATCGCGCCCGTGCTGATCATCATGGGGGGAATCTCGGGCCTGATCGCGGCGACGATTGCAACGAAGTCCCAGCTGGCGAACGTTTACCGAGACGCGGCCAACGCACCCGATGGAACGATGGTCCACGCCGTAGTCATCGGAGTTGCGTGGCTCGGCGGGGCAGTGATAGCGGTCGTGGCGTGGAGGCTCGGCGCGAGGAATCTCGAGAAGTTGCTGGCCCCGAAGCGCTGAGCCACTCCGCTCGGTCGTATCCGGTGCGAAACTCACGACCGACGGAGGAGATGTCAGCCGTCGTGACTTTCGCTGCTCGTCCTTGTCCGTTTGTTCGTCTGAAGCGTGTTGAGTCGAGTTCGCGACTTCGAGTTGTTCACTGAGTGTCGCGAATTCGTCGAGCGCTGTTCATGCGGCGCGATGGAGTCGAGCGCCATCTCGTAGGTTACGTCGACGTGACCCCGCCGTACCGAAGGTCGTTGGACTGTCCCATGTGATTTGTCGGGTCGCAAGACGGAAGAGCACGAAGTCCCAGCACACGGCGATGTCGTTGACGCAAGAAATTCCACTCTACGAGATGCGATTCGATCTTCCCTCGCGATTGGCGATGGAATGGACTTCCGTTTTCGTTTCTCCCTGGTGACCAGATGATGCAGTATTGCATGCGCTCGAGGGCTCAACTCCGCAAGTTAGCTGACTGTCGGCGAGTGGGCTGTGAACACCCGGACTGGCTCTTCCAGTACGGGCGTGGGTCGTTCGTATGGGTCAAAGAGGTTTGTTGTCAACGCGATGAGGAGCTGCTGTGCGTTTCTCTATCTTTCTGATCGTGATGTTCGTTTCGACATGTCCGACCGCGTGGGGCGGGATTCCGCTGCCAGACACCGTGCTTTACGGACCGCTGACCATCAATGGCGTGCCGACCATTGCCACCGACGATGTGACCCTTGTCGCTCGTGTCGACGGTGTTCCAGATCCGGTGGGGTCGTATCAAATGGGGGACAATCTCGGCGCTGGGGATGAATTCGCCCTCCACATTCGAATCGAGTCGACGCAAGGCGGACCGAGAAGTCCCGGTGTGGCTCTCCTGGGTGAGACCGTGCATGTTTTTGTGCAAGTCGACGGTGGAGCCGAGGTGATGGCCGTCGACTACATTCTCACTGAGTCGGGGATTGCATTTTCGTTTCCAATCGACGCGACCGTCGACGTCGGAATGACGTTTCAACGTGGGAACTGCAACGCGGACACTGCGGGTATGGACATTGGCGATGCGATATTCCTACTCTCGGAGCTGTTCTCGGGTGGTGCCACGGTGCCCTGTGCGGATGCGTGCGATGCGAACGATGACGGCTCGAAGGACATCGGGGACGCAATCTTCATTCTGAGTTTTCTGTTCACCAGCGGAACCTCGCCGGCAGCACCCCATCCAGGTTGCGGCCCTGATCCGACCGACGACACACTTGACTGCGCAATGTTCGCTGCATGTCCGTGAGTTCTATTGTTGATTCTTGAGAGAGATGGGTGACTACATGCTTCGCGCAATTGCGCTGCTTGTTGGAGTCTCGTGTGCATTGGGCTCCGTCCACGCAGAGACACGTGACTACAATCTGAGCGCTGGCCACAATTACTTGAGCATTGATCTGGATATGGCTTCTGCGGATCCGAGCACTGTGTTTGCTGACATTGCGTCTCGTGTCGAGTTCATCGCGGAGTACACCGGGGGCGGGATTGGGTGGAGGCATTTCTACCCGGCTGCGTCTGGACACCCTTCGTATCTGAACACGCTCGATTCGTTGACAGCGGGCCGAGGCTACGTCGTCGCACTAACACCAGGACCGGACGTCGTGTTGAGCATCGATGGCACGCTCCCATTGAGTGTGTCCCGTCCTTTGGAGTCGGGCTGGAACTTCGTTGGTTTCTTGCTGCAGTGTGACGCGGCTTGGTGGGAACCGCTCGGGGAGGATCGCCTCGAGTGTCGCGGGATGGCAACCGCCCAAGATGGTGACCATGTCGGATTCTTGTTGTCAGACCCTCCGTACGGCGACGTGTCCGGATCGGGATCCCCTGACGGAGACGACTATGACTGGCTCTACGCAACGGAGTTCGGGTCGGGCGCGTTGCGCAAGATTGAGCCGGGTCGTGCATATTGGATCAACTCGGCCTCGTCGTTCCAGCTTGGTGCTCAGCTCGCGTTGTGGATTGAAAGTGATCGCGACGCCGGGACTCCGACGTGTGCTCCGGATTACCCCGATCCGTTGGAGGACGATGAGGATCTCAATGGCGATGGTGTTCTGAACTACGGCTACACGGTTTGGGACGGCGCTGCCTATGCTCTCGATGACTGCCTCCGGGAGATCAAGGCGACCCAGGACACGGTTCACTTCCGTGTGCGGAAGGGCGCATTCTCTCCCCACGCTCCGGCTCTGATTCAGGCGATGACCGTGGCGAACCGCGGCGATCGAGGTGGCACGAGCGTTTATTCGGGTAACGACACCCTTCGCTTCGAGACCGAGTTGGACGCTGAGCTTCAACAGTGGCTGACGGTGACCCCGAACTCAGGTGTCGTGCGTAGCCCGTTCAGTCCGCTGCGTCTGGAGCTTCGCGCGGATATCCAGGGGCTTTCGGTGGGGTCCTATGAAGGCACGCTCACGGTTCGTTCTACTGGGGGTATCCAAACCGTTCAGGTCAAGCTCGAAGTTCCTCCCATCGGTGGCGTCTACGAAGGGCAGGTGCGGGTCTGGCTGGGGAACGAACTCGAAGAAGACGATGCGAGAATAAGAGATCGGCGAACCCTGAAACTATCGATCGATGGTGGCGTGTGCACGATTCTCAGCGAACGATCACCGTTTCTCGAAGACGACGTTGCCATGACGTTCACCCCCGCGGACACATCATTTGTGACCACGGGATCGATCACCATTGACGCTTCGGACCCCAAGAATGTTCTGGGCCAAACATACACGCGAACGATCACCTTGACCGGAGATCGGAAGAGCGACGACGCGGAGAACCCAGGCTCGTTGCTGCCGCTTCAGGGGCTCTACACCGAAGTCATCTCGGGCCTCGGGCCGGACGTCACTTGGACTGGGCGATTCGTTGCTCACCAGGTGGTTGAGCCCAACTAGTGCAAAGTGATTTGGACAGTTGCCGATCGAGGGGGGTGTAAGGTGCCGACCAAACTTAGATATGCGCGCTCGTTTGTGTTGCTGCTTGCGTTTTGTGTGTCCGTCGGCGGAACACTCCACGCGCAGTGTCTGCCTCAGGTCCTCAGCGCTGGGGGAGTGGACCCGCTCGTCGACCAGGACGACTTCGGATTCGCTTGTGCCGAGGCGATGGGCCGCGTCGTCGTCGGCAATCCGAGCCAAGCGTCCGGGACCCCGGGATCGGTTCACACCTTTATGTCGGGGGGAGCGTGGACCCAAGATCAATCCCTCAGCGCCAGCGATGGATTCGCGGCCGATTATTTCGGCTGGTCGGTGGACGTCGATGCCGACCGATTCGTCGTCGGAGCACCCGTGCTCAGTGGGCTCCCGGGCAACGGCCAGGCGTACATATTCGAGTGGTCGGGAATCGAGTGGACGGAGCAGCACATCTTGGCGGCCAGCGATGGGGCGTCGGGGGACATGTTCGGTCACTCCGTCTCGATCGACGGCGATGTGGCTGTCATCGGCTCTCTCAACGACGACGCGTCCGGGCTTCTTTCGGGGTCGGTCTACGCGTTTCGCCACGACGGAGCGGTTTGGAACGAAGAGACTAAGCTGGTTCCGAGCGACGGCCAGATCGGCGACGGATTCGGAGTCTCGGTCAGTGTGGACGACGACTGGGTGGTCATCGGATCGAGGTCGAACGGGCCCTTCTCTCCGGGAGCGGCCTACTTCTTCCAAGACGTGGGCGGGACTTGGACCGAGCAGCAGATGATCGTCGGCTTCGACGGGACCGGTCCACTCTTCGGCTTTCCCGGCGACAGCTTCGGGCGGGCGGTCGACTTGGAGGGCGACGTCGCGATCATCGGCGCGCCCACGACTCTGGTCGGAGGGCTCGGCGACGCCGGCGCCGTGCACATCTATCGATTCGACGGGGCGAGCTGGGCCGAAGAGGCGGTCTTGCTGGCGAGTGACCGGGCCGAGGGTGACCGGTTCGGGTGGTCGGTCTCACTGCGCGGTGACCTAGCGCTGGTCGGCGCATTGGGGTCGGGATCGAGCTATCTGTTTCACTACGATGGTTTCGCCTGGACCGAGGTCGCCCACCCGCGGGGGCGAGCCGGAGCGCCGGACAGCTTCGGCGTCTCCGTGCGCTTGACCGAAGACGTCGCCCTGGTGGGGGCGCCGTCGCTTGGGGTGGGATCCGTGTCGGCGTTCCCCATCGCGACCAGTGTCGATTGCAACGCGAATGGCGTCTCGGACGCGTGCGAGATCGACTGCAACGGTAATGGCTTGCCGGACGATTGCGACATCGCATCCGGCGTGAGCCTCGATTGCGATGGCAACGGGATTCCGGACGAGTGTGAGTGGGTCGAGACCGATGTGCTAGACCCGATCGCCGACTCGCTTGGTTGCACATCTTCGTCGCCTTTCGGCGGCTTCGTCGATGTTCAGGGCGACGTCATGGTCGTTTCGGACACGGGGGGGGGGAGCCTTCCATTTCAATTCGGAGGTGTTTATGTCTACACGCGCGAGCTTGGCTCTTGGACCTTCGACACCGAGCTGATTCCCGACCCAGCCTCTTTTGGATTCGCCGAGTACGGCACATCCGTGTCGATCGACGGGGGAGTCATCGCGGCAGGCGCTCCGGAGGAGCTCAATGCGGGCAGGGTCTTCGTGTTTCGGCAAGCGGGACCGATATGGATCCAGGAGGCGATTGTCTTTGCAAGCGACGCCACGAGCGGAGATCTCTTCGGGGACGCCGTCGACACCGAGGGCGATCTGCTCGTCGTTGGCGCCCCGTCTCGGGCAGCTCCCGGCCTCGGGCCGGACACCGGCGCTGTGTACGTGTTTCGCGAGGCGGGCGGGGTATGGATCGAGGAGCAGATCCTGACGGCGAGCGATGCGGCGACGGGCGCGAGGTTCGGAAGTGCCGTTGCCATCCAAAACGGAGTCGTGATCGTCGGCTCGCCGAACAACGGTACCGCAGGGATGAATGTCGGGGCGGTGTACGTGTTCCGCGACACGGGGGCGTGGATCGAAGAAGTGAAACTCGTGCCAGTGGATGGGGCGAGTCAAGTCGAGAGTTTCTTCGGCGCGTCGGTCGCCAAGTCCGGCGACGTTGTCGTGGTCGGCGCTCCGGGCGACGACTCGCCGTTGGTGTTGTCCGGTGAGCTGGGATCAGGGGGTGATCCGCTGGTTCCTCTCGACACCAATACCGGCGCGGCGTACGTCTACCGCTTCGACGGTGTTGTGTGGGACGCGGACGCGAAGCTCCAGCCCAACGATGGCCAATCCGGGCAAGCGTTCGGAGGGAGCGTGGACGTCAGCGGCTCGAGGATCGTCGTCGGTTCCGATCAGGACGCGGTCACCGGGACCGATTCGGGCTCCATCTATGTCTTCGAGGAGCTCAACGGTGTCTGGGCCGCAACCAACAAGTTGATACCCGACAATAGCCTCTTCGGAGATGAGTTCGGGCGCGCGGTAGCGATCGATGCCAACACCATTGTGGCGGGCGCCCCGAGACTCGGAACGACGGCATGTGGGATTGGGTATATCTTCGATCACTTGAGTTCCCTGGACTCCGATTGCAACGGCAACGGGATTCCCGATTCCTGCGATCCGGACTGTAACGGCAACGGGGTTCCCGACGACTGCGAATCCGACGCAGTCGTCGTCACTTCGACGCCTTCAGGCGTGGATATCACCGTGACCGGCGCAGGCGAACTGTGTGGGCTGGGTCACGGCACAACCCCCTTCACTCGCCTCTATCCGGCGAGCACTTCCGTGATACTCGACGCCATGGATCCCGGCGCCTTCGTCATTCTCTCAAAGTGGCAAGTCGACGGCATCGACCAGCCTTTCGGCCAATCGACCTTGGCGGTCACGACCGGGGTCGATCCCGTGCAAGCGCACCTCGTCTTGGTGGATCCCTATCCGTACGTGTTCGAAGGCTTCGACGAAGTTGACGGAATGGGCCAGCGGCTCGTCAGCCACGAGGAACTGATCTCGAGATATACGTCCGAGGTCTATCCAAGCGGCCCCACGATCCAGGGCTATTTCGAGTCACAAGATTTGACGGACGATCCAGGTCACTTGCAGCAGTACGTTCAGCTCCAGACGATGCTCAGCAACTCGTTCCTCGTGTCACTGGACGAACTCGGATACTTGGATGTCGACGAGGATGGTTTCCCGGATCTGGGTTTGGAAGAGTACCTGACGGAGGTGTTTGAACATACGGCGGACGGCCTGGTCGAGATGCAGAAGGTGCTCACGTACCTTCGAGAGGCCGAGGACCTGATCGCACTGGACGCATCGTTGGGAACCCCGGCGGAAGAAGGCGCGGTTCGGGATCTCGTGTACGCACTCGAGATTTTTGGCCGTCTCTCGCTGCGTCGGATTCAAGCGTTTGCGTGGCTCGCCGCCGAGGAAACCGCGGAGGAACAGGAAGAGGCCGGGTCGAACTTCGAAGCGGCGTCGACGGAGGTCAGCAGTCTTGTTCGTACCTTGAACCTAGCGCAGTCAGTACTCGGCAACGTGTTGACGACGACGGAGCAGGAGGAGACGCGGCTGCTCTCGCTCGACCTGTTCGTGCAGCAAGCCAATCAGATCATGGCCGAATTGCAACGGCGGATCGTGCCGAGTGGCTGGAGCACGAGTTTGGGGTTGGCCCCGCAGTCCATTCAGGTGTGGCAGAACTACGTCCCGAACCCGTCGATCCCGATGGAGACGATGTGGCAGGACGCGGTGACTTCGGCCAACAATGCCCGAGATCAATGGCTGCTGGCTCAATCCTTGGAGCGTCAGTTCGACATGGACCAGACTGCGCTGTCGCAGGCGCTGGCCGATTTACGGTCGCGATACTTGGTGCAGCTCGAAGAGCTAACCGGGATCGATCCGACCTGCGACGGCACCGGCGGCTGCGACCCGTTGGAAGAGGACTTCCTGGGCGGCGATCCCCCCGTTCCGCTCGGCGACGGCGACGCGATCGGGCGTTACTACTCCAAAGTTTTCGGGAGCATCGATCGTCCGCCGTTGGGAAATTTCCCTGGCCCCGAGGACTTGGTGGGAAGCGATACGCCGAGCGAGTTGGCGGAGCACCTGCAGCATTTGCTGATCGCGAGCGCCGCGGTAGGACGAGCACGCGAGGAAATCCGTCGGATCGAAGGGTACATCGAAGTCGAGCAGGATCGTGCGGACTCGGTGATTGACATCATCCAGGCCGACGTGGACACGCGCATTAGCCTGGAAGAGCTCATCACTGAGACGTCCAGTGTATCGGAGTCGGTTGGGAGTTCTTCGTCTTACGTGGAGGTCTGCAGCGGAGGGTTCCTTGGCATTGGAGCGAGCTGTCACTTCGAGCCGAGCGCTGCGGGCGAAGGCTGGTCGGAGTCGAGTGGGACGAGCTTCAACCCGAGACTCGACGAGTTGGTCGACGCCCGCGGGGATCTCGTGTTCTTGACGGAGATGCAACGAGTCGAGATCGAGGGGGCGCAATCGGAGGCCTCGGTTCGCCGGCTCCTCTTCGATCTTGCGGTGGCGTTCTCGGAGCGCAAGCAACGCGAGCTCGAGTACGAGGCGGCAGTGTTAGCGTTTCGTCGGGTGGGGCTCCGCCTCGAAATCATGATCGACGAGTACACGGCAGCCCGAGCGGACCTGTCGAGCGCGTACTTCGTCAACCCGGCGTACCGAGTGCTTCGCGACGACGCGAAAGAGTACGCACGCTGGTTGACGACGCGGGCGAAGATCCTGGCTTACCGAGCGGCTCGACGGTTGGAGTACGCGTGGTCGTGGCGGTACACGAACGATGGTTTGGGAACGCTCTACGATGGATTCGACAGCGCGAGTTCGATCTTCCGAGCGACGACCCCTGAAGACACGCTCAATTTCCTG
>JAJFFE010000368.1 GCA_021776775.1 Planctomycetota bacterium
TCGCGGCTGCTCCGGGGATTAGCAGTCGTCGTCATCATCTCCGTCGTCGTCTTCATCTCCGTCGTCGTCATCATCTCCGTCGTCGTCATCATCTCCGTCGTCGTCATCATCTCCGTCGTCGTCATCATCTCCGTCGTCGTCGTCATCCCCGTCGTCGTCGTCATCTCCGTCGTCGTCGTCATCTCCGCCGGGCCCGCCAGCGGGATCACACGCAGAGACGGTGCAGACGGCCGTGTTGCCCGAGGGATCGGTCGCGGTGACGATCAGCTCTACCGTGCCGGACTTCAGGACCAACACGTCGCGCCACCAGAACGCGACGCAGCGACTATCGTCACACCGTACGAAAATAACCTGTCCGTCCTCGACGGAAATCTGGTCGCAGCCGATATCCATGACGGCGGAAATTTCGACCTCGCCGCTGTCGTCCGTCGCGCTGAAGCTCACCGCATCGCACCAGTAGCCGGCCGAGACGATCTCGCAAACAACGTCGGGAGGCGTCGTGTCTCCTCCGGTCGCCGCGGTCGGTATCGAGAATCCACTGCCGACCCAGGTCACCGAGGCAGCCTCCGGGCCGGAGGTTCCGGTGCCGTCGCCGGAGATAATCTGAACCGAAGCCTCGGTCGCGCCAGCCGGAACGTCGACGGTCAGCTCGGTGGTATCCCAAAGGGCACCGGCACCGCTCGACAGCACGTTCACGAAGTCGGTCACGGTATCGCCGACGGTCACTCGGACGATGCTGGTAGTTGCTCCGCTACTCACGCTGCCTGCGATGATCGTGAGATTGGCCGATCGATCGTCCGCCGAACTGGCGAACATGAACGGCTGCGCGATCGTCGATTGACGCGGCTCTGGAAATCCGAGGAAGGCGGTGTCCAGTCCGTCGCGAATTTGAACGTCGGCGGACCCCCCGTCTTCGTAGATCACAACAATGCTCGCGCCGCTGTTCTCGCCCAGACCGTCGACAATGTTCGACATCCCGGACATCGCGACCGAGTTCACACCGGTACCGATCAGTCCGAGATCCGTAATGTCGGCGCGGTAACTGGAGTAGTAGAAATCATTGCCACTGAATCCGAAGAAGAACGCGGGGCCACCGATCAACGTACCGGTGATCTCGACACCGTCAATTTCGATGGTGTCGTCGGAAGGCAGCCCGTCACCGACGAATCCGCCGGACCAGTACACGAGGACCTGTTGAATGGTGCCGGGAACTTCGAACTCGATAAACGCGGGTTGCACGTCTTGCAGCCCGACGCCGGCCGCGACCACGCCCGACCCGGACGCCAGCGCAATGCTCGGCAGTCCCAACGTCTCTGTTCCGTCGGCGCGAACCGTCGGAGTCGCGACTCCCAACGCCAACGACAATCCAATACACAGCCACAGAACCTTGGCCCGGTTCATACGTTTCTCCTTGTTTGACGTAAGTCCTCGTTTGGTGATCAGTCGGCAGTCCCGACACCCGACGGAAGCGAGGCCCACGAATATGGGGCTCCGCGCGCCGGGCGCACACCTGTTCCGTCGACGATACACATCTTGGGGTGTTTACTCCAGAGCCAACCTTTGCAGAGTAGTGGTTGGCGGCGTGACGCTGGCATTCGTTCGGGCGCCGATCGCGAGGTCAAACCGAAGCAAGGACGTCACTAACAAAAACTCGCCAAAATCCAAGGTCGTCCGTTGGCCACAAAACTGGCGCAAACCGAAGCGGCTTTCCCTTCTACTGTCAGAAGGAGCGCGAGCAAATGAATGAACTGTCGACGACAAATGGACTGGTCCAGCGAGCAAGGGCTGGCGACGAGTCTGCCCGCAACGATCTGTTCGACCGCGCCGCCGACCGTGTGCACTTCTACCTTCACGGACGGGTGGGATCCCGACTGCGCGCAAGGATGGACGTCGTCGACTTGCTCCAGGACACGTTCCTGCGCGCGCACCGTGTCTTCGATGAGTTCCGTGCGGACGACGACCGAGACTTCGTGGCTTGGCTGTGCCTCATCGCCGAGAACTGCGTCCGCGATGCGGTGAAACACGCCGGCGCCGCGAAGCGGAATCCCCGGGCTTCGCAACGAGCCGACGGCGGAACCCTGGAATCTCCCGGTCGCCCAGGCGCGAACTCCATCGCTCGACTGCGCGAACAACGGACCGGCCCGTACACCGCCGCGCTACGAGAAGAGGGCCGCGAACGACTCGCAGCCGCCATCGAACAACTCGACGAGCGCGCGCGCGTCGCCATCCTGCTGCGCTTCTTCGCCGACGCCACCGTCGACGAAGTCGCCGCCGCCATCGAGACGAGCGCGACTTCGACGCGGCGGATTCTCGCCGACGCGATTCGCGAGACCGGCCGCGTCCTGCGGGAAGGTTCGCACGAATGAACCGAGCAACACGCTCCACCCCCGCCCTCTGGTCGCTGTGCGAGTCGCTGCTCGCACGTCACGACGTCGACGCCGAGACGATTGGCGCGAGACTCGACACCGAAGCGGTCCAAGATTGCCGCGCCGCGATCGAGGCGTTGGAGTTGGCCCGCGGTTTCGACGAACCGACCGTCGAACCGTCGCACCCACTGCGAGTTCCGGAGGATTACGTCGTCGGCGAACTCCTCGGCCGTGGCGGCATGGGCGCGGTCTACCGAGCGCATCAGCAAACGCTCGATCGCGAAGTTGCCATCAAGGTTCTGCGCGCCCGGGACGCGGCCTCGGAAGCGGCGGTGCGGCGATTCCGCCGGGAAGCGACTAGCCTGGCCCAGCTGCGCCATCGCCACATCGTGCCGGTGTTCGAAGTCGGTGAAGTGGACGGAGCAACCTACTTCACGATGCCGGTGATACGCGGCGATTCACTCGACTGCCGTTTGGCCACCGGTCCTATGTCGCCGAGTCGAGCGGTCCGACTGATTCGGCAGGTCGCGTCGGCGATCGCCCACGCCCACTCCCGCGGCATCGTCCACCGGGATCTCAAGCCGGGCAACATTCTCATCGACGAGCAAGGGGACGCACAGGTGGTCGACTTCGGCTTGGCGATCGACGCGAGCCGGGACGCGACGGTATCACAAGGAATTCTCGGAACGCCGGCGTACATGAGCCCCGAACAGGCACGGGGACAGAGCGAGCAACTCGGTGAACCCACGGACATCCACGCGCTGGGTGCCATTCTCTACGAGTGCCTGTGCGGCCGGGCGCCATACCTCGGCGATTCGATCGGTGAGACTCTCAACGCAGTGATCCACTCGACGCCGGCTCCGCTTCGCGGGATCGATCGACGGATTCCTCGCGAGCTCGAACGCATCTGCGACAAGGCGATGGCCAAGCGCATCGACGATCGCTATCCGAGCGCTAGTGCGTTCGAGGCCGACCTGACCGCGTTTGAACGGGGCCGCCCCATCTCTATCTCGTCGGGGCGTTTCCCGGCGTGGCTGCGACCGAGCCGTCGCAACCGCGGCCGCGCTTTCGTCGCGATCGCAGCCATCGTCATTCTGTCGGTGATCGCGATCCTCGCGTATCAACACGGCCGCGACCGGCAAGAGCGTGATCCCAAAAACATGCGCACCCTCGCCGACCGATTGGCAGATGACGGGTCGTACCGCGCGGCCGGAGTCATCTACGACGAGATCCTGCAACGGCAGTCGTCGGAAGGATCGTCCCATTCGGCAGACACCGCCCGGCTCTTGTTCGTGTCCGCCAAAGCGTGGCTCGACGCAGCGGCGATCGCCGACCGACGAGGGGACGACGACGCCAAGAACGAAGCGCTGCGGCGCGCCGCGACGCGACTCGAGGACCCGGCCTACTCCATTGCGCGTCCGTGGATCGGGATCGACACGCGACCGTGGCTCCGGGCTCGCCACGCGCATCTCTCCGGCGCTACGTTCCAAGAGATCCGTCGTTGGACCAAAGAGACGACGTGGACCGAGTACACCGCAAGCCTCCACTCGCGCCGAAACGGTCCAGAAGTCATCGCCTTCTTCGGGGAACGCGCGGTCGATCCGACTCACCTCGACCACGAGGTTGGACTGTTCGCGTTCGCGTGTCGCTACCGGGGCGCGATGTCTGACGTGACTCCTCGCGACGAATGGCTACTCGAAGATCCAAGGCGGGTCCCCGAGTACATCATCGCGTGGGTCAAGGGCGACGGCCTGCAGAACTACAACGGAGACGCGTGGTCGACGTGGCCGCTCCACTGGTTATCCCGCAATCGCAAGCTCACCCACGCGCTCTGTGCGTCGACGTCGCTGTGCGATCGGCTTCTCGAAATCGCGGACGATGAGAACCGATCGGCACTCAGTCGAACTCTCGCCATCTCGATGCTTGTCGACATCCAAGACCTGCCGCTCGGCCCCGTCGAAGCACACGACCAACCCGTCGCCTTCGAAACGTCGCCGGAACTCGAACGGGAACTCGCAAAACTCTACCGGCGCATTCGCGGGGAACCGCCGCAAGAGCGGCTGCGTCTTCGGATCGAGTACGCGGTCCACCACTGGAAGGAACGTCGACACCGCATGGTTCAGAATCCCGTCCGCCAAGATCGACGTCTACTGCAATGGCTCGCGCGATTCCTTCCCGGTCGCCGGATGCTGGACGTGGCTCCCGCCGAGGGCGAGGTCGAGACGTGGTGGGAATTGCGACGGCAGCAAGATCCGAAGATGTGGCTCGCCGAGTCCATCGGAGTGACGCTCGGGAACCGCGACCGGGCCACGGACCTGGCGGTCGTGGTGGAGCGATTGCTTCAGTTCAAGGAGCTGCCGGACCAGATTCGCGCGCACCACCTAGCCGAGCTGTACCTCCCACCCGGCACGCGCGCCCCGGTGTGGAACGCTCGCTGGCTGGCCAACGACGGGATACTACAGTGGTGGCGCGCCAGCCAGCTTCACACCCAGCGTTAACCGTCGGCTGTCACAATCGGGAGCGGCACGACGACCTTGCCCAAAGCGACGCGGTGCACCATCCTCACGTCCATGTGGCTCCACCGCCGGGCGATCGCCCACCCCAAGACGACCCTCCTCGTAGCGCTCGCAGTTCTCTTGATCTGCGTGCCGGGGGTCACGCAACTCCAACTTCGCACCGACGGTCACGCATTGGTCCCGGTCGACGCGCCGGCGGTCGAAACTGACCGGGAAATTAGGGCGCGGTTCGGGGTCGAAGATCCCATCGTCATCTTGGTTCGCAGCGAACACCGCGACGGCATCTTCAACTCAGAGACACTGCAGTTGGTGCGCGATCTCACCGAGGTTGTCGAGTCAGCACGTGACGTCGGCTTCACCAGCGTCTCGAGTCTCGCCACCGAACGCGGCGATCGCTACGGCCCCAGCGATCCGAACGCCAAGCCGCACGTGCCCCGCCCCCGCCGCTTCCTCGATCCGGTCCCGGACTCTCCGGAAACGCTCGCCGAACTGAGGGACGACCTTCGCGTCTTCGAAATCTACCGCGGGACATTGGTCTCGAGCGATGAACGCGCAACCGCGCTGTTCGTCGGCATCGACCCGGCGCGCGACCGAGTCGAGATCTATCGGTGGCTACGACAGAACGTGGAAACGCGTTCCACCGCGAGTCAACGTATCGACGCCATCGGAGCGCCGGTCGCGGAAGCGCTGCTCGGCTTACACCTCTTGGAAGACCTCGGGCTGCCACGCTCGATCACCGGAGTCGGCACGCACGCGGCGCCGGTCGGTGAATCGGGGTTGGCGGCGTTGCGGACGACAATCCGCTCTGTCGGGCTGATCCCGCTCGCTCTTGTTCTTCTCGTCCTGATCTTCTTCGCCGTGTTTCGCAGTGCGACCGCGGTAGCGTTGCCGCTCTTGGAGGTGGGAGCGTGCCTCGCGGTCGTGTTCGGACTCATGGGCTACCTGGGGGTTCCGGTCTATCTCACGATCGCCGTACTTCCGGTCATTCTCACCGCGATGGGAATCGCCGACGAGATTCACGTCTTCACGGAGCACCGACGTCAGCGCACCGCTCAGCCCGAGTCGAGCGCCGCTCGGGTGACCCGCGACGCGCTCGACCACGTGGCGCGTCCGATCATGAAGACCTCGATCACGTCCACGGCTGGCTTCCTATCCTTCACGTTGTCCCCCCTGCCGGCGGTGCAAGCGTTCGGCGGCGCGGCGGCCGGGGGAATCCTGTTCTGCATGGTGTGGTCGCTGACCGTCGTTCCCGCCCTGCTGGTCCTTCTTGACCCGCGCTCACCGCGACGCGCGTCGCGGCTACCGCGACGCGTCGAGTCCGTTGCGCGCTTCGCGATCGAACGGCGTGGGTGGGTGGTCGTCGTCATGGCCGCGCTTCTGATCACCGCGCCGATCGGCGCCCAACGCCTCCTGGTGCAGGACAGTTGGCTCGACGGATTCACGGCGTCTAGTCCGTTTCGTCAAGCGACGCAAGCATTCAACACGGGGTTTCGGGGCGCGCACCAACTGTTGATCGAAGCGACGGGGCAGCCGCTCGAGCATCACGGAACCATCACCGCCCGCGAGATGACGAACCAGAGCGTGTCGATCCCCGACCCTGATCCTGAGCAAGATCTTTCGCTATGGATCAACGGCTGGCTGAGCTTGCGACGTAACGGCTCCGGCGGCGCCCTGAGTAGCGCAAGAATATGGCGGGCGCCCATCGAGTCCGCCACTCGCGAGGGCGACACGGTTCACGTCCGCTGGGATCGACGCAACGGTTCCGCTAGGTTCTTGTGGCAATCGAACGACAGCGACGTGGCTCGGTTCGAGATCACCACGCAGGCCATGCTCCGACCGGAAGTATTGGCGGGACTCTCGGCCCTGCGATCCAAACTCGAAAAGCGCACGGACCTACAGGTCGGCGGCACGATAGGACCGTCGGACTACGTCGCCACGACGTCGTTCATCATCAAGAAGCGCGCCGAGGGAAGCCTTGCCGTGCCGCCGAACCCCAAAGACGTCGAGCGCCTTTGGAACAACTACCTGTGGCTCCGCGGCGAGGAACGGCTGCGCGAGGTCGTCACCGACGACCGACAACGCGCCCTGGTCACCGTTTTCCTTCGAGACGCGAACTTTCGCGATACGGCGACGCTCATTCGCATGATCGAGTCGGAGGCGAAGCAATCCCTCGAGCCGCTCGGCATCTCGGTGGCGTTGGCGGGCGACGTACCGGTTAGCCAGACGTTGATTGCGGCGATCGTATCGACGCAGGTTCAATCGCTCCTACTTTCGCTATTCGTGATCTTCGTGGTCGCGACGCTGCTGCAACGTTCACTAGGCTGGGGATTGTTCTGCGTGCTGCCGAGCACGCTCGCCGTCGGTGCGACGTTCTCGATCATGGGTTGGTTCGAGATACCGCTCGGGGTGGCGACTTCTATGTTTGCCAGCATGACCCTGGGAATCGGGGTCGACTACGCCATCCACTTCACGGAGCGGTTCCGCGCCACCGCCCCTGGAGCCAACAAAGCGACCCAAGCTGTCGCCGCCATGCGACTCGCGGGCCCCGCGATCACCATCGACGCGCTCTGCGTCGCCGTCGGCTTCGGCGTGTTGACCATCTCGCAGGTGCCGGCCAACGCTCGGCTCGGCGCGTTGCTCGCCGTCGGACTGATCACTTGCCTGGTCGCGACGATACTTCTAGGACCGATCGTGGCGGTGGGCCGCGGATCTCGAGACATCAGCGATAAGGGTATGAACGCATGAACGTCACTCGACTCGCCAGTTGGTTATGGCTCCTCGTCGCCGTCACGCCGTGCTCAGCACAAGCTCCTCAAACCGAAGAAGCCCGCCCCAACATCATTCTCCTCCTCACCGACGATCAACGCGCCGACTTCCTTGGCTGTGCGGGTCACCCGACCTTGCTCACCCCGAACGTCGACGCGTTGGCGGCTGGCGGCGTTCGATTCTCGAACGCGTTCGTGACCACACCGATCTGCGCCGCAAGTCGCGCGTCGATCTTGACCGGGACGTTCGAAAGTCGTCACGGATACACGTTCGGCACCGATCCGGTGTCGCGTGAAGTCATGGAGGCGAGCTACCCCGCGGTACTGAAGCGCGCAGGGTATTCCACTGGATTCATCGGGAAGTACGGGATCCGAACCGCGGTCAACACCGGCGAACTGTTCGATGTCTTTCGCTCGGTGACACAGCCGTTCGTACGCCGACGGCCCGACGGTACGACTCGACACACGACGGACATCATCGGCGATCACGCCTTGGCATTCCTTCGTAGCCAGGACCGATCTCAGCCCTTTTGCCTGTCCGTGAGTTTCGCCGCGCCTCACGCGGTCGATGGTGAACGAAGCAAACCGTACCCCTACCCGGATGACGAAGCCGACCTCTACTCCGAGGGCACGGTTGCGCCGCCAAAAGTATCGACCGACGCCTGGCGCGCACTGCCAGAGTTTCTTCGTGACTCCATGCATCGAGACCGTTGGCAGTGGCGCTGGAGTACCCCCGCCGACTATCAGAAGCACACCAAGTCGTACTACCGAATGATCTCGGGGATCGACCGGGTCGTCGGATCGATCGTTCGCGAATCGCGCCGTCTCGGGTTCGCCAACAACACGGTCGTCATTTTCACGAGCGACAACGGCTACTACAAAGGCTCTCGCGGGTTCGCCGGGAAGTGGTCCCACTTCGACGAGTCGCTACACGTGCCGTTGGTGATTCACGATCCGCGCACACCCGCAAGTCGGCGCGGCTTGGTGCTGTCGGAAATCGCACTCAACATAGATCTCGCCAGCACGATCTGTGACTTGGCCGGACAGCCGCGCGAAGATCAAGGGCGCAGCGTGGTCCCGCTTCTGCGCCGAAACGTCTCCGAGTGGCGCAACGACTTCTTCTGCGAGCACCGGTTCGATCACGCGCGACTCCCCCAGTGGGAAGGGATACGGGGAGAACGGTGGGTGTACGCACGCTACGTCGATCACCTACCGGAAGGTGAATTCCTGCACGATCTCGCCGCCGATCCCCAGGAACTCATCAACTTGGCCACGGACCCGAACCACACGGCGCGACTGGCCGAGATGCGGCTGCGGTGTGACCAAGTTCGGGAGGCGTCTCGGTAACATCCTCCGCGGGATCGACACGAAAAAAACGCGCCCCGGCGGTGAGCCGAGGCGCGTTTGTCCATTCGAACGTAAGGTTCGGTTAGCCGTTGCTTGACTCGGAAGCAGCGATCTCATCGATCAGCTTCTTCGCTTCGTCCGCTTCCGGCAGACCGACAAAGTTCTTCTGAACCTTCTTCAGAATCGACTTCGCTTTCGTCGGGCTCGACTCCATGAGCTTCTTCGCTTCCGCGATTTGCTCTTTCGCCATGCCTTGGATCTTCGACTTCTCACCCAGAGCGCGCTTGTAATCGGAGCCCTTGTGGCCCGTCATCTCAACAGCGGAGATCGCCTTGAGCGCGTTCTTGTAGTTCTTCTTGGCGAGAGCCTTATCCATTTTCATCATCGCTTTGAGGATCTTCGTGTACTTCTTGGTGAAGCGCGGCTTGATCTTCTCGACGGCGCCTTTCGCCTGAGCGATGACTCCTGCAGCCGAACGATCACGGAGATCACCAAACGCTTCGCCGCTTGCGCTGACGAACTTGATGGTCGGGTATCCCCGAACGCCGTACTTGCCCATCGCTTCTTTTTCGACGTCGCCGTCGACAATGACGGGAATGATGCCGAGGTTCGACAGCTCTTTCGCAACGTTATCGTCCGAGAAGGCCCCACGGGCCAACGTCTTGCACGGACCTCACCACGTCGCCGTGAAAAAGAGCATCATGGGACGTCCGGAGAATTTTGCCTCCGCGACGGCCTCGTCGTAGTTGAGTACGAAGTCGACTTTCTTCGTGTACTCTTTCCACTTCTTCTTCAGCGCATCGTTCTTCGCGTCGTCCCCAAATGCGGGAGCCGCAGCGGAGAGAGCGAGCGCGAGCGTCATACACCACACACTACGCATGTCTTGTCCTCCTGTAGAGTCGGGCCACGGTTTATCTAGAACTACGATTATCTAACTCTTTGGGATTGAGGCGCGCCCTGATGGGATCGCCCCCGGCGAGCGGGAAGCCCCGCCCGTTCTTGATCTTCGGGCAGTTTACGCTACTCGACGTATAGTGATGGGTCGAGAGTTCCGTCGCTGACGCAGAGTGCCCCTCCGATTCCACGAACGGTCCCGGAATGGGGCCGACAGCCCGGCCGGTTGGGCAAGAGAAAACGCGCGCCGAACGGGTACCGTTCGACGCGCGTTTCGCCTACTACTCTAGCCCGGACTATTCATCAGGCGAAGCCGCGCAGGCTGCGCTTCCCGCGAATCTCTGCGTTACTCCTTCTTGAAGACCACTAGGTCGACTTCGGCGTCGCGCCTTGATCTTCACGAGAATCGCAGCCTGTGTTCCGTT
>JAJFFE010000369.1 GCA_021776775.1 Planctomycetota bacterium
ACGGGAATCGCAGCCTGTGTTCCGTTGATCATCCCTCGATTGTCCTCCGCTGTCCGCGCTCGGTACGATTGGCGCCCTTTCGGGCGCATAACGACTCCGCCTGATGAATAGTCCGGGCTAGAGGTGCGGCCGGAAAGTGCAGGTGCGGTGACGCGCGTCAAAGATCGATGATCGACTTGCCCGCCGTGTTGAGGAACCCGATGGGAAGGATGAGCTTCAACGAGGCGTCCGAGATATCAGCCTCTATCATGGTGAGCCGACGGGCCGTAATCACGTCCGGTGAGCCAGACTTCGGAGCCGCCTGAGCATACTTACCGTAGACGTGCACTCTCTTCTTCTCCGTCAGCCGCGAGACGTTCGACGGTGAGAAGACGGCGACGGTCTGTTTTCCGTCAACGTCCAACTCGACCTCCCCGAGTAGCCATGTCTTCTCGTCCTTGCGAACGACGGTCCCCTGGTGCCAGGCGTAACCCTTCTTCGCACTACGTTTCTTGGTGAGTTGTGGCTTATGGAACTCACCGGTCGCGATTGCCGCCACCTTCTCCAGGCGACGAACCTCTCTCTTTTGCTCGAGCTTTGCGAGCACCCAGACGATCGATCTCGGACTGAGTTCGTTCAATCGTTGGACGTCGAGAATTCGCATGGGCGTAGACTTGTCGAACTGGACACGCGCCCGCTTCGCGGGCAGAACCTTCGATCGTATTTCGAACTTCCCGTCGGCGAGCTTGACCTCGCCCACCGCTCCGGCCACTCCGATGGGACCTTTCCGCGGCAGATCTGCGGCGGCGTTGAGATCAGCCGCGCTGCAGCGACCGGTCGCACTCTGAAGCGACACTGACAGCAACAAAGTCCACGCGCCGATGGCGAGCCGCCAAGACAAACTAGGCTGCATAGGTGAGCCCCTTTGTTTCGTCCTGCCGAGGGAGGGATAACGGCGAGGATCTAAAACACCGCGTCCATCGTAGCGGGATGGAGCGAAGGCTCAAGAGGAGCGGCCTGGAGTGATCCAATCCGCGTACAGTTCCGGGCGACGATCCCTAAGGAACAGCGTTCTGGCGTGGGAGTCAGCCGCGGTGGAGAGTTCGATCTCGGCGATCAAAGTCTCCTCGGTACCCGATCCAGCTCTGGCGACGACTCGACCCTCGGGATCGCAGACGAACGATTCGCCGGCAAAGCGAAGTTGAGCTTCGTCTCCCACTCGATTGACCAACGCGGTGAAGTATCCGTTCTGAAATGCCGCAACTCGCATCTCGGCTTCGAACAGCCCTTCTGGCCATTCACCAGCGGCGCCCGCCTGAGGAACCACCACCAGCTCTGCCCCCGCGACCCCCAGCGCCCGCATGTACTCTGGATAGTGTCGGTCGTAGCAAATGGCGACACCGAGCTTCCCGAACCGCGTATCGAATACCGAAGCGCCGCGGTCTCCCGGAGCGTAGTAGCCTTGCTCGAAGAAGAGTGGGTAGTCCGTGATGTGGACCATTCGTGTCACGCCGAGCAGCGTGCCATCGGCATCGATCACCGGCGATGAGTCGTAGGTCGCGTCACCATCCCGCTCGAACAGGTTGAGCACTATGACGACGCCGAGTTCGCGGGCCAACGTGGCGAATCGATCGGTGGTCGGCCCAGGGATAGTCTCGGCGAGTTCCAGTTCGGCGTTGGTCGCAGGCTGTTGCGGATAGAACAGGTCGAAGGCGAGTTCCGCGAACGCGACGACGTTGGCACCGGAAGCCGCGGCCGCTCGCACTGCCGCAACACCACGCTCCCGGTTGGCCTCTCGATCTGACGAGGCCGACTGCTGGACCAATGCGATCTTCATTCGTTGCCTTGGCTTTCGGGACAGCTTCGACGTTATTTCGGGATGGTCCCACGAAGCTGAGCCATGAAGTCTTGGTACTGCTCTTCGCTGACCGGCTCATCGTCCTGGCGAGCGACATCTTTGCGCACGACGAGCTCTTCCGGAATCTCGGTCACGAATCGGCTCTCGAGCGTGTCGACTTCTTTTCCGAACCGACGCCGTGACACCGATCGCGTCATGAGTAGCTCGTCCATAGCGCGAGTCATCGCGACGTAGAAGAGACGCCGCTCTTCGTCGATCGCCATTTCGCCGCCCTCCTGCACAGACTTTTTGTGAGGAATCAGATCGTCGTCGATGCCGACCAAGGTCACCCGCTTGAACTCGAGCCCCTTCGATCCGTGGAACGTAATCATGGACAACGTGTCTTCCTCTTCGCCCGTGCCGTCGTCCTTGCGAGAGTCGAGCGTTAGGCCATTGAGGAACTCGTGGAGCTTGCCGGGCCCCTTGCGCTCTTGGTGGCGGCCGACGATCTCGAGCACGAATTCGACGCTCCGGTTGCGCGCTTCGTAGTCGTGAGCGTCCGAAGACATCTCTCGCATCGCCTGATCGTAGCCGACCTCTTCGAGTAACCCACGCAACGCACCGATGCCGTCGAGTTCCACCCTGTCGGTCGCGGATTCCATGGCGTCGACGAGGTTATCGGCGCCCTGGCGCGCAGTGGACGAGATCCCGGGAATCTCGTCGAGCCGCTTCAGGGAGTCGACGATCGAAACTCGGTTTCCGCGCGCAAACGTATCGAGTTTCTCTCGACTCCCCGTTCCCCAACCTCGCTTCGGTGTGTTGAGAATTCGCAGCGCCGCAATGTCATCGTGAGGTGTCACCAAGAGCTTCAGATAAGCCAGGACGTCTCGCACCTCGCGCCGGTCGAAGAACGAGCGGCCACCGATCACCGTGTAGGGGATCTGGAAGAATCTGAGCTTCTCCTCGAACGGGCGCGCTTGAATAGACGAGCGCAACAAGATCGCCTGATCGCTGTACGGGATACCGCGAATCTTGGCATTGCGGATACGCGCAACGACGTCTTCTGCCTCTAGCGCTTCGTTTTCGAACGACAGATAATGAATCGGCCGCCCCTCCTCCCGCATCGAGATCATCGACTTGGGGTGCCGCTTGTTGTTATTCGAGATGACAGCGTTCGCGGCCTCTAGAATCGAGCGAACGGACCGATAGTTGGCTTCGAGCGTGATGACGTCTGCGCGAGGAAAGTCCTTCTTGAAGGACAAGATCTTCTCGACCTCGGCTCCGCGGAAGGCGTAGATCGATTGGTCGTCATCGCCAACGACCGTCAGGTTCTCGGCCTCGCCGGCGAGCAACCTGGAGAAGTGATACTGAGCGGTGTTGGAGTCCTGGTACTCGTCGACCAGCACGCAGTCGAACCGGTTCGTCCACCGCTCGCGAACTTCGTCGTGTTCACGAATCAATCGCACGGGTAGATAGATCAAGTCGTCGAAGTCGACCGCGTTGAGCGACTGTAGGCGCTCCTGGTAACGCGTGTAAACCCGCGCGCGAATGTAAGTGACGTCGTCGTCGGCCTCTTCGAGCGCGTCGACGGGAGAGACGAAACGCGCCTTCCACCGAGAGATCTCGCGCGCGGCTTGCTCGAGGTTTTTCTCCGCCTCGCCCACGCCGACGATGGACCGCATCTCCTCGGTCAGGATGCCGCGGCTGTCCGAAGCGTCGTAGATAGGGAAGTTTGCACGATACCCGAGTGTCTCGTGCTCGATTCTCAGAATTCGAAAGCCGAGTGAATGGAAGGTGGAGAGCCACGGAACCGGGTCGAGATCGGGATACATGCGAAGAAGACGCTCTTTCATCTCCTTCGCCGCCTTGTTGGTGAACGTAATCCCGACGATACGATCGCCGCTCATTCCGTTCTTGATCAAGTGCGCCATCCGATAGGTGATGACCCGGGTCTTACCACTGCCCGCTCCGGCGAGAACCAACAGAGGGCCATCACCGGCGACGACAGCACGATGCTGCGCTTCGTTGAGAACGCTGAGATCGAGACGCAAGTGATAGTCCTCGTGCGTAGTCGGGATGCGGCGGGCATCGTGGATGGGGCGTGGGATCCTAACGCGGGTCGCTGCGTCGGTCGAGCACTCGTGCGACCGAAATACCTTCGATCCGCCTCTCCGCTGGCTTATCCTCGTAGGGACAAATTGATTCGAAGGTGAGGACCTCCATTGGAACGTCGTGACTTCTTGAAAGTTGGAGCGCTCGCGGGCGCAGGTGCATTGGTGGGTCGCCTCGACGGGGCCAGCGTTTCGCGCCAGGTGAACACCAAACCGATCGTGGTGTCGACTTGGAATCATGGAATGAAGTGCAATCAAGGAGCACTTCAGATCTTGCAAGTTGGCGGAACCGCCGTCGATGCAGTCGAGCTCGGCGTGTCGATCGTCGAAAAGGACCCGACGACCACGAGCGTCGGATACGGCGGACTGCCGAACGCCGAAGGCGTCGTGCAACTCGACGCGGCGATCATGGACGGGTTGAGCATGGAGGTTGGTTCAGTTGCCGGCCTCGAGAAGATCAAACACCCGGTCCAGGTCGCGCGAAAAGTCATGACCGATTCACCGCACGTCCTTCTCGTCGGCGACGGCGCGCGACGCTTCGCGGTCAGTCACGGCTTTAAGGAAGAGAACCTGCTCACCGAGGGAGCTAAAAAGCAGTGGCTCGCGTGGAAGAGCGGCAAGAAGATGAAGGTCGACACCCACGACACCATCGGAGCTCTGGCCATCGACCGCGGCGGTCTCATGGCCGCGGCGTGCACAACCAGCGGCCTGGCGTGGAAGATTCCGGGGCGCGTCGGTGATTCGCCCATCGTCGGGGCCGGCCTCTACTGCGACGGTGAAGTCGGCGGCTGTGTGGCCACCGGGTACGGCGAGGAAGTCCTGAAGATCTGCGGATCGTTCCTGGTCGTCGAACTGATGCGTCAAGGGCGCTCGCCACAAGAAGCGGTCGAGGCTGCACTAGACCGGATGATCAAACGCGACGCCGCCAACGCGGGCAAGCTTACTGCGTTTCTTGCGCTGCGATCCGACGGGGCGGTTGGGCACGCGTCGACCTCGCCCGGGTTCCAAGTGGCGATGTCACGAGAAGGCAAACACGATCTGCTCGAGTCGCCAAGCCGCGTCAAGAAGAAGGGCTAGGTGCCTCACATGAGCCAGTCGCGAACCTGCTACCTCCTCATCTGCTTGTTGCTGAGTTGCGCGGTGAATCAAGCGGGTGCCGCCGATCCTCCGGCCGTCGAAGCGAAGAACGGAATGGTCGTCGCGGCCGAACCGCTGGCCGCCGAAGCCGGTGTGGAAATGTTGCGCCGCGGCGGCAATGCAATCGACGCCGCCGTGGCTACCGGGTTCTGCCTTGCGGTGACCTATCCGGTGGCAGGTAACCTCGGCGGCGGCGGTTTCTTGGTCGCGACGCTGCCCACGGACGCCGGAGCGCAAACGATTGCGTTGGACTTCCGGGAAACGGCGCCGGCGGCCGCCCACGCGCGGCTCTACATCGACGCCGTCGCCGCAGGAAAAACGAACGCCTCGACTCTCGGCCACCTGGCGGCCGGAGTGCCCGGCAGCGTCGCAGGACTCCTGTACGCGCTGGAGAAGTGGGGAACGCTCGAGCGGCGGACCGTCCTCGAGCCAGCGATTCGACTTGCCCGAGAGGGCTTCCTTCTCCCACGTCGCACTCACCAGTTCTTAGCGTCCGCGTCGATTGCCTCGGCGATGAGTCAGTTTTCCGCGACGCGCGCGGTCTTCTATCCCAACGGCTCTGCTCCCGCGGAAGGCAGCGTGTTCAAACAGCCCGACCTCGCTGAGACGCTGACACGAATCGCGAACGACGGCCGCGCTGGCTTCTACCAAGGGAAGACAGCGGAGTTACTCGAGAAAGAGATGAAGCGCGGCGGCGGCATCATGACCCGCGCCGACCTCGCCAACTATCGACCGATTGAACGAAAGCCGATCGAGTTTAGTTTTCGCGACTATCGAATCGTGTCGATGCCGCCCCCCTCGTCGGGCGGAGTCTGCCTGCAACAGATGTTGGGGATGCTCTCCACGTTTCCGTTGGAAGAGTTCGGGCACAACTCGTCGGCCTCGATTCACGTCATCGCAGAATCCATGCGGAGATCGTTCGCGGATCGCAATCGCTTTCTCGGTGATCCCGACTTCCACGAACTGCCGCTCACTCGCTTGACCTCTCCGAGTCATATCCAAGCTCAGTCGAAGACGATCAAACCGAACGCCGCGTCGTCGTCGAAGGAAGTCCTGTCGGGCGCCTCCGCTCGCGAGAAAGAGCAGACCACCCACTACTCGGTTGTCGATCGAAACGGCGGCGCGGTATCCGTGACGACGACACTGAACGGCGCTTTCGGAAGCAAGGCTGTCGTCGCGGGAGCCGGATTCTTGCTGAACAACGAAATGGATGACTTTGCCACGGAGCCAGGCAAGCCCAACCTCTACGGACTGGTACAAGGAGAGGTCAACGCCGTCGGCCCCGGACGACGCCCGCTGTCATCGATGACGCCGACGATCGTGCTCGACTCCGGCGGTCGGGTTCGACACGTGCTTGGCACGCCGGGCGGGCCGACGATCATCACCAACGTCTTGCAGGTGCTCCTGAACCTGGTGGTATATCGACTTGCTCCGCAAGCGGCCGTCAACGCTCCGAAATTTCATCACCAGTGCCTGCCAGATCGACTCGACCTCGAGCCCGGTTTGCCCAAAGATGTCTGGTCCGCCCTCGAACGGCGCGGGCACAACTTGAAGGAACGCAGCGCAATAGGCGACTTTCAACTGATCAGCCGAGAGCCGACGACCGGGACTCTTTACGGCGCAAGCGATCCCCGCGGCGGCGGCGCAGCGCGCGGGCACTAGAATAAGCGACACACTCGAGGAAGGACCTCCGATGCTCTCCGGCGCAAGCTTCATTCTCTTCGCGGCTCTCAGCCATACGACCTGCCTGAGTCCACCCACGCCGGATGACGGCACATACCCGACTTTTTGGTCGTACTCGTACGCCGCTCATGACAAGGCGAAGAAGTCTCGAACCGGAATCCTGTGGTGGTTCCCGGTCAAAGGGACCAGTGACGAACACGAGATCTTCAGCCAAGAGGCCATGAACGAGCTGTCCACTCGAATCGTAGTCGTCAACGTCAACGAGAAGTGCACGGACAAGGACTCGCTGAGGAAGATGTACTCGGTGCCCGACAAGTATCCGACGTTCGTCATGACGGACTACTACGGAAACCCGATCGCTGCGCCCATGGTCTTGAAGCGCGGCATCGGACAGAAAGTCGACCCCAAGAAGCACTTCGAGAAGCCTCTGAAGAACGTTCAGAACTGGGTCGACGCGCAGCGTTCCAAACTCGCAAAGGACATCGCCAAGCTCGAGAAGGATTTGAAAAGGAACAAGTACCGGAAGTCCATTCCGGCGCTTCAGAAGATCCTGCAACTCAAGGGATTCAAGGCTGTCGACAAGGCGCAAGTGATGATGACCAACGCGCTCGACGCCGGCCGCTCCGCTATCAAGAAAGCCGAGCGCTCGGACAACGATGACGCGATCAAGCAGCTGAAGAAAGTCGTCAAGGACTTCGCTGACACCGAGGTTGAGAAGGAAGCAAAGGCGGCCCTCGCGAAACTTCAAGGCGAAGGCTAGCCCCATGAAGGCCGTCATCTTCGACCTCTTCGGGACCGTCGTCGCGAACCTCGACCCTCCGCGTCTCGTCGCCGCCATCGATGCGATCGCCGGAGAACTGGGGGCGCCGCCGGATCTGTTTCGAGAAGCGTGGAGCGAGACGTTTCGCCACCGAATGGATGGGCGACTCCAAGACGGCGAGGATCAGTTTCGCGACATTCTCGACTCTCTCGGTGTAGCATCGACCGCAACTCAACGCCGTGCAGCGTCTGAAATCCGCCGAGACTTCATGCGCGCTGCCCTCGCGCCCAAGAAGCACGCCATCGATTGTTTGGAGGAGCTGCGCCGACAAGGATTCAAGATCGGCATGGCAACCGACTGCTCGTCGGAGACTCCGGATCTGTTGTGCGAGACGGAACTCGGCTCCCACTTCGAAGTCATCGCGTCGTCTGCGCACTTGCGCGTGACGAAACCAGACCCGCGCATGTACGACCACGTACTCACGGGGCTGGGCGTCTCGGGTAGCGACTGCATCTACGTCGGCGATGGCAATTCCGAGGAACTCGTCGGCGCCAAGCGCCACGGCATGCTCACCGTCTGGGTAGACAACGGCGACCAGCAACATTGGCGGGAGCGCTTCGTCCCCGAGGGCGACCACGAAATCCGCTGCCTATCGGAACTGGTCAGCCTCGCTGACGCCGCGCGACGCGGTTGATCGCTACATTTCTGCTGCGCGCCGCTGCTTGACCAGCCCAAATCGCGGGTCGGCTGGAATCGTCCCGGCAGAGCGAGCTCAGCACAAGTCGAGAGAACCCGCCGAATCGAATTGTGACCGCGGTGGGGTTGGCTAGAATGCCCCGCTTTTCCCAGTTTGACTTCCGCCTGACACTCGTCATTTCCCGCGCTGAGGAGCTTTGCCATGAACCTCGAAATTCTCGGACGTCCCGTGACCAAGATCGGGGTCGTCGGCTCGGGCCAAATCGGCCCGGACATAGCCCTTCATTTCTCCAAGGTCTTCCACCGTCACGACGTTCCCATTGTCGTTGTAGACATCGCGCAGGAAGCGCTCGACCGCGGACAAGCAAAGCTACACAAGAAGATCGACAAGGGAATCGAGTCCGGCGCGTTCAAGCCCGACATGGGCCAGGCGATGAAGGACAGCTGTCAATTCACGACCGACTACGCGCAACTCTCGGGCGCGGACTTCATCATCGAGGCGGCGACGGAAGATCGCGATCTGAAGGCGCGGATCTTTGGTCAACTCGCCGGGTTGGTTTCCGCGGACGCGGTTCTCGCCTCCAACTCTTCGCACCTCGAGCCCGAAGAGATCTTCGCGGAACTCGCGGACAAGTCGCGAACACTGGTGATCCACTACTTCTTCCCCGCCGAGCGGAACCCGATGGTCGAGATCGTCCCGGGCGCGGAGACGTCGGGCGAGCTTGTTTCCTCGCTGATGAAGTTCTACGAAGCTATCGGCAAGGTGCCGATTCGAGTCAGAAGCCGCTACGGCTACGCGCTGGACCCGGTGTTCGAGGGACAGTTCTTGGCCGCGGCGCTGTTAGCGCAAGATGATCTAGGCACGACGAAGGAGATCGACTCGGTCGCGTGCCGCGCGCTGGGCCTGACCGTGGGTCCCTTCACGGCCATGAACTTGACCGGCGGAAACCCGATCACTCACCACGGACTGCAGCAGTACACGACGAAGATCATGCCGTGGTACCACTCGCCAAAGATCCTCGCCGACCGAGTGGCATCCGGTGAGAAGTGGGAAACGCCCGGCCGTGGCGAGAAGATCGATGTTCCCGAAGACCGAGCCAGCGAGATCTTCGACTTGCTCCGCGGCGCCTACTTTGGAATCGTCTGCGAAGTGCTCGACAGCGGTATCTCGAACATTGCGGACTTAGACATGGGCGTCGAGATCGGACTCGACATGTCGCCGCCGTTTCGCTTGATGAACGAGATCGGTGTCGACAACGCGCTCGCCCTGGTCGAGAAGTTCGCGGCGCGTTACGACGGGTTCAAGGTCTCAGATCGACTGCGCAAGCAAGCTGCAACCGGCAAGCCATGGTCTATCCCAACCGTGCTGCGTGAAGACCACGGCGACGTCGCGGTCATCACCATTCGTCGCCCAAAAGTTCTCAACGCCCTGAACGAGGACGCTTTCGATCAGATCGAAGCGCACTTCAAGGCCATCGCCAATGACGACTCGATTGTCGGGGCTGTGCTCACTGGGTTCGGCGTCAAAGCATTCGTGTCCGGTGCCGACGTAAACTTCCTGGCCGAGATCGACTCCAAGCAGATGGGTTTCGAAACGTCTTGGGGTTCACAACAGTCCGTCATGGTTGTCGAGAAAACCGGCAAGCCAGTCATCTGCGCTATGAACGGATTCGCATTCGGTGGTGGAAACGAACTCGCCATGGCGTGCACGGCTCGGATCGCCCGTAAGGGACTGAGGCTTCTCGCCGCTCAGCCCGAAACCAACTTGGGCATCATCCCCGGCGCGGGAGCAACACAGCGATTGCCTCGTTTGATCGGAGTCGAGAACGCCGCGCGATTGATTCGCACCACCAAATCGGTGTCGTCGGCCGAAGCGGTCGAACTCGGCCTTATCGCAAAGGAAGTCAGCGGTGACCTCATCGACGAGGCCATCTCAATGGTCCGCGGCGCAGCAGATGGAACGTCGCCCCTTACCGCGATAGATCCCTCTCCAATGGAAACCCCCGACGCATTGGAGCCGGTCGACATCGGGCACCGCAGCAAGGCTGTCGACGCCATTCTGTGTCGGGCCATGATCGAAGGGCTGCGCAAGCCGCTCGACGAAGGGCTGCGATTCGAAAGCGAGATGTTCGGAGAGGTTTGCGGCACGAAGGACATGAAGACCGGAGTGACGAACTTCATCGAAAACGGCCCGCGCAAGCCAGCCGAGTTCGCCCACGAATAGGCTCAGGCTCGAAACCCGAACCGCGGGCTCGCGAACGAGCCCCGACGAAAACGCCCGCCCGGGAACCCGGTCGGGCGTTTTTTTTGGCCACTCCGGGTCCCCGGGCCGCGCGTTCTGACTTCCAGGCCTACAATTCGGGATTCGTACTAAACGTATCAGGGACCCACTCGTCGTTATCCCGGACGGCGCAAGTCGACCGCGAGAGAGAGCGCCTTGGCCGAACATCGTTCTGCACCACCGGAGGGCCTGTCGGCTCACGACCGTCGTTGGTTCGAGACCGCGCTCGCTGCCCGGCCTCGCATCACCTCGGTGGCGCGTCGCGTGGTTCGCGACGCGTCGGAGGCAGAAGACGTCGCGGACGAGGCCATTGCTCGACTGACGACTGAGATTCAAGCGGGCAACCGAATCGACAACATCCCGGCGTGGTTGAGTCGAACCGCGCTACGGGTGGCAGTGGATCGGGCCCGAGCTTGGGTTCGCCGCAATCGGCCGGAATGGCTTTCCATAGCGGCGAGCCGAGCGAGCGAAGTCGGTAAGGCCCTAGAGCGTACTGAGGTGCAGGAGCGCGTCTGGAGACACCTTCTCGAGCTTCCGGCGCGACAGCGAGAAGTGCTGGTGCTCCACCAAATGGAGGGGCTCTCGTACCGGGAAATCGCCGACCTGCTCGATGTTTCGGAGTCAACCGCAAGGGTTCACGGCCACGCCGGCCGCGAAGCGCTGCGACAGAAGCTCAAGACAAAGTAGCCCGGAGGCAAGACGTTGACCTGGACCTGCGACAGAGCCGCACTCGCCATGCATCAACGGCTCGACGACGAGCTCACGGAACTTGATCGTGAGCGGCTGGACTCGCACTGCGCTAGGTGTCCGTCGTGCCGAGCCGCACAGGACGAATTGGCGGTGGTCGATCGGATCCTGTTCGAAATAGGAGTCGAAGATCGAGCGATCCCGGCTCCGCTCGCAGCGCCGAAGCGTTCGTTCGCCCGCTCCAGGATCGGAGCGCTCGCCGCCAGCGCGTTGATCGTGATCGCGTTCTACTGTTCCGGGCCACCGACCCCGCCCGCCCCGAGAGTCGCCCGAACGCCGGTTGCGCCTCGCGACGACGACGGATTTGAAATCACCGCGGAGGATCTCCTCGCGGTCACCGTACCCAGCCATAACCCGCGTGTGAAAATCGTCTGGCTGTACCAGCCGCTGACGATGAAGAAGGAAGGTCTAATCCGATGAAGCGTGCCATCCTATTGGGGCTGATTGCAGCCCCCTTGTTCGCCATGAGTCTCACTCTGTCGGCTCCTGCAACCGTAGCGAGCGCCCAGACCCAGAGCAGCGACGAACTGATCACCAAAGTGTTCTCCCTCAAACATGCCTCCGCCGCGGGGGTCATGGGAGTGATCGGTAACCTAATGGTCGGATCCCCGGGGACGCTGGCCGTAGACGATCGCACGAATTCGATTCTGGTGCGGTCGACGCATTCCCACTGCGAAAACATCTCGAAACTGATCACTCAGCTCGATCGCCCCGCCGAAAACGGCAAAGCGGGAACGGAAACGCGAGTCATCGCGGTTCGCTTTCGATCGGCGAGCGCACTGGAACGCGTGGTGAAGATGCACCTCGGACGCGAAGGCCAGTTTGCGATCAACCAGCGCACGAACTCGATCGTGATCAACGACAACCCTCGAAACATCGACAAGATCATCGAGGTGATCACCCGCCTAGACGTCGACCCGAGGGCGCTGCGGCTGGAATGCTGGCTGCTAGGAAGCGGCCAAGGGACCCCGACAGCCGATCATCCGGCGGTCGCCCCGATCGGCGTGGAGTTGAAGCAAATGGGCCTCACCAACTACGGCGTCTTCAGCCATGCCGCGGTGCGCGCTCTCGAAGGACACGAGTTCAAGTTGGAACAGAATTTCTCCGATCGCCAACTTCGGATGCTCGCTTTGTCCGGCGATATTCGGCTGTCTCAGGACACCGGACAGGCAATCGTCAACCTCTCCGCCGGTCTTCGAATGGACCTCGACGGCGAGAACGCGGAGACCTCGATCAACCTCACGACGACCGTCAAATCGCGGGTTGGCGACTTGGTTTTGCTCGGCCTAGCCCCGACCGGCAACGATGATTCCAAGCCAATTGTTCTGGTCGTGCGAATCAGTCAGTAGCTCCTCGACAAACTCCTCGATCTCGGGCGAAAGCTGCGGGATCGAGGAGCTGGTGGGTAAACGCCAAACGGTTGAATTCAGCCACAAAACAAGCATTTAGAACAACAATAGCGTTATAGAACATTCTTCGAACGGCACGTGAACCGAAAACCTGAAACGTCGATTTCAACCGCCTAGGGTGGGATTGGATGCGTTCCAGCGATTCTTTTTCGACGTTTTTCTCTAGACTTTAACTACGCCATACCGCACTAATCTGCGTCGAAAGGGCGAAACGAACCGTTTCGACGCCGCTGCGGTAGTAGAACAGTAATGCTTTCTCAAGCACTGCACCTCTCAGCTTTAGTGGCTCGACGTCTCTGATCGCCCTTGCACCTTTACGGGGATTCGGCAAGCGTCGTGCTTTCCAGCCCCGGGACGGTAAAGGAAACTCCCAATAGCGGAGACATCCATCACGGGCGGAACTCCCCCTATCGATGGAGAAAGGAGCCGAAATGGCGAAGAAAAAAGCGAAGAAGAAGGCCAAGAAGAAGGCAGCTAAGCGTCGCGCAGCCGCAGTGGAAATGCTCCTCGTTGGTAGCAAGACCAAGGCAGCCCTCAAGGGCAAAGGCGTCAACGTCGCTGGCGATGCAGTGGACGCGCTCAACGCAGTCGTTCACTGGTACATCGAGCAAGCGGCTACGCGCGCGGGCAACAACGGTCGAAAGACCGTTCGTGGCCACGACTTCATCTCGTAGCCTCTGATGATCGAAGATCGAGTGCCCCAACTTGGTGGCGCTCGAACAACGGGCGCCAAGAACTGAGTTCTTGGCGCCCGTTTTTCATTCGTCCTGGATACATTTTGATCGCGCGCGCGCGTCGTCAGCGAAAGAGGTTGTACCGAAAGATGCACCACAGAGCGCGGACACCGTCGCGCCAGGTGATCTTCTTTCCCTCTTCGTATCCTCGACCGGAATAGCTGATCCCGACCTCGTAGATCCGAATCCCTTTGATCTTGGATATCTTCGCAGTCATCTCAGGCTCGACGCCAAACCGCCGCTCTTTGAGCTCAATCTGCTCGAGGATCTCCCGCCTGAACAGTTTGTAGCACGTCTCCATGTCGGTCAGATTGAGGTCGGTGCACATGTTCGAGGCGAGGGTAAGGAAACGATTCGCCAGGTAGTGCCAGAAGAAGAGCACTCGGTGCGGGCCCCCACCCATGAACCGTGAGCCGTAGACGACGTCGGCCTTTCCGGCAAGGACGGGCGCCAATAGCTGCGGATATTCGGCTGGGTCGTATTCCAGGTCAGCGTCTTGAATCACGACACAGTCGCCAGTGGCCGACGCGAACCCACTAACGAGAGCTGCGCCCTTACCCTGGTTCTTGTCGTGCAAGACGAGATGGTCAACCAATCCACGATCGCGCAGCTGCTCGAGAATAGCGCGAGACCCGTCGGTCGACCCGTCGTCAACGGCGACCACCTCGGTGACTACATCGATCGATCGAACGCGATCGACGAGCGCCTCGACCGTGGCAGCCTCGTTGTAGACGGGGATCACCACCGACAAACTCAGGGTTTGTCCGTCCCTGGAATCCGACTCGGATGTCGTCATCGCCCTATTCGAAGTCCTCGCGGCGGACGTTGTATTTCTTGATCAGGTTCGAAAGCTGGGGCCTGTGGACGCCGAGCGACTCCGCCGCGCGAGTGATGTTCCCTCGGCTCTTCTGTAGCTCGGCTGTGATGTAACGTTTCTCCAGGGCTGTTTTCGCTTCTTTCAGGCTGAGGCTCCCAGCCGTGATCGAACCGATCTCAGCACTCACGTCGAATTCGGTGCGGCGACGGAAGAGTCGAGCCCAGAGGGCACGACGAAGGTCTTCGGCCCCGGCGTGTCGATCGTCAGGCACGATGCAGCGAGCGCTCACCGTCGCGGAACCATCCCCGGTCACGCGCTCGAGCAAACGCGCGAAGTCTTCACCCAAACTCGAGCAGTGCTTGTCGAGCTGTTCAGCGCTCTCACCGACGTACCCAAAGGCGAATGTGTCGTCGGTGACATGAATGACGCAGCTGGGAGCAACGGTGCCGTAGCTGGCGATCTCCTGCGCGAGGGCCTGGGGAAGCTCGGTCTCATGAAGCAACGCATCGAGCCCCGGGGCGTTCACCTCGATAAATGCGAACGATCGGCCGTTCGCACGCTCCGCCAGCAAGGTCGGGAGGAACTCATCAAACCCTGCTGGGGTCAGAATCCTGGATCGCTGATAGCGACAGAGCGCGTCCAGTCGAACGTGGAGGGCGATCTGGCCGACGACGACACGCGACAGTCGCTCGAGCGCGTGCTGGGCATCGAGATCAAACGAGTTTTGAGCCGACGGCCGCTCGAGGTACAGCACGGCTCGAACCTCGGAGCCGTCTCGTACCGGAACAACGATGGACGATCGACTCTTGTACGCAAATCCATCCGGGACCTGCCGAAGCCGCGCATGCCAGTCATCCCCGCCAGAGCGAACCGCGACTCCGGTCCGGGAGACCTCCCGAGCAAGAGAGCCGGGTAACTTGTCGGCCGTCGCCCAATCAACGCCTCCGCCCATGTCACACGTCGACACGACACGAATCTCCGCCCCGTCCGTCAGTGCCAAGAATCCACTAGGAGCTGGGACGAGGCGACGCGCTTCGTTGAGGAGAATCGTCGCTGCCTCCCCCAGGTCGGCTGCACCCGCCAGGCGGGCGGATGTCTCGATAATGCGATCCGAGTCGACTCCGATCGGATCCGCTGAGCGCACCGTCTTCTCCGGCAATCGCCACACGCGTTCCGTTCGTGGGGCGTCCGGCAACTCCGCGTGCGGAATGGTCATTCGCCCGGACGCTTCTTTCTCGAAACGTCGATAGTCCTCGGAGAACGTCTTACGTCGACGATCCTCCGTGTAGGTGACTCGCATGTTCTCCGGCAACCGATCCACGATGCGATCGAGAATGCGCTGCGCCCGGCGATAACTCTCTGCTGCCTCGACGAACTCGAGATTGGACTGGAATACCTTCGAGATCGAGTAGTCCAGCTCCCACTGCAACGGCAATTGGTTCTCACCCGAGACCAGCTCCAGACCACGCCGGAAGCACTCTTTCGCCCGTTCGATGTTCCCGCCCTTGAGAAAGCGGTAGACGTTCCCCTTCAGGAGCTGAGCCCGGACCTGGTGTGGAACAGACTGAATCTCCTCCGCCAGCAGCTGCCCCTTGGAGATTTGCTTGAGTGCACTCTCCCACTCCTCCTTCTCACTCAGCAACTCGCCAAGAGACAACGTCGCTGACGCCTCTCCGCTCTTTCGACCGCGCTTGGTGGCGATCTCGACGGCCTTTCGGAGCTCTCGCTCGCACAATTTCAGATTGCCGCGCACCAAGAGAAGGTCGCCGTGTAACCGGTGCCCCTCGCCTTCGAGTTCAACCAGGTTGAACTCCTGAGAGAGAATCAGGATCTGCTTGGCGAGACTCTCGACCTGTCGTAGCTCACCAACGTCGAGGTACGACCGACCCAGATGCAGGAACGCACGAACGATTCCCGCGGTATCGCCGACTCGTTCACTAATCTCCACGCTGCGTTGGAAGTATCGAATTGCCTCGACGTACTCACCACGGTGCGCGTACAGACTTCCCAGTGAGTTGAGGGTCGGCGAGAGGCCCTCGGTATCCCCGATCCGTTCGCGAAGGCGTAGGGATCGGTGGAAGTACTCGATGCCGCGGAGCGTGTCGCCGGAGTTTCGATACACCTTACCCAGCATGTCGTACGCCTTGCTGAGAGCGCGGAGGTCTTGCACCCGCCGAATCGCATCAAGGGCTCGAAACAGATACCGAGCCGCCCGGAAGTAGTTACCGCGGTCGTAGTAGACTCTGCCCAGCGCATTCAGCACGTCTGCGAGTAGCGCGGGATCCCCACTCTCCTCGACGAGCTCTAGCTGCTGCTGATACACCTGAATCGCGGAAACCGATTCCCGGCGAGCCAAATGAGACTCGGACAAGACGCCGAGTAGGGCGATCTTCTCGTGCACCAACCCTTCGCAGCCGTCGAGATCCTTCAGCGCCGACAGGGCGACATTACTCGCTCGCTTCGAGTCTTGTCTGTCGAGACGCAGACGAGCTAGCTCGGCCGCGACTTGGGCCTTCCCCGTATCCGAGAGCGTCGGAATCTGCTTGAGGCAGCGATTCAACGCCTTGATGCCTTTGTGGGACTCTTGCCCGGCCCGATAGATCTCCGCCAGACGAAGATAGGCACGCAGTTTTCGGTCCTCGGGAAGCGACTTATCTTCGACCAGCCTCTTCACGTGCCCTTTCGCGACAGGGACTTCTCCGCGAAGTAGCTCGAGCCGCGCCAGAAGCTCTAAGACGTCCCACTGCACGGTGGAGTCTTCGCGCTCAGTTTCGTCGGTGGCCATGATCTCGAGCACGCTAGTCGCGATCGTCGCTGCGAGATCGACTGCGTAAGCGCCAGCGAAGTACACCGCGGCCCTCAGACCAAACTCCACCGCTCGCTGAGGCTCGCTGGAGCGTCGAAAGTGCTCGTAGATTTCGTACGTGCGAACCGGCTCTGACGCTCGAGGTTGATCCGCCAACACAGTCGCCAAATCGAAATGCAACTGAGAACGAACCTCCGGATCCAAGACGTCGTATATCACTCGTACGTAATCTTCGTGAACGAGGTAATACCGACAGCTATCGCCCTCACGCTGCTCGCGGACGAGCTGCCTGTCACAAAGGCGATCGAGGGATCCGCTCACCGCGGACTCCGTGGTTTGCATGATCCGTGCGAGCACCGAGGCTTGCGCCGGTCGTCGCATGACGGCAAGCACCCGAATCAGCTGAGCGTCGGTCTCGCTGAGGCTTCCGACTCGGCGCTCGATCAATCGCGTGGATACCGAGGTATCGCCATCTCGCAGTAAGTCATCGAAGGCAGACCCGGTCGAATCCGGCGTCAGAGGGTTAGTCGACTCGAGATCATTGGAGATCAACCCTTCCTCGAATAGACAACGGCAGACCTCGATCAGCTGAAAGGGATTACCGCCCGTGCTGCGGTGAAGCTGATCGACAACAGATGCTTCGAAGCACCGGTTGCCGAGCGTCCTTCGGATCAGGCTCTCGGTGTCTTGACGGTCTAGCGCCGGGAGCGACAGATTCAAGACGTGCTCACCTTCGATTGCGGCGAGCCGGGCGGTATAGACATCGTCTATTCCGTCCGCATCGTGGTCCCCTTCGACCTGCAAGTAGTTCGCGATCACCATGATTCGCGCAGGCGGTTGATCTCCAGTCGTCGCCGACGCCTCACCCAACGCGTCAGTGATGAAACTGCGATTGCGTCCGTCCCGACGACGAATGTGCTTCCATGCATCGTCGGGCTCCTCGTGCTGCTCATCCGTGGGCTCCCGCCGACGCATGACCTCGTCGAGAAACACGTTTCGCGCGAGGTACTCGAGGAACTCCAGCGTGCCGCGATCACTCCGGTGCAGGTCATGGATCAAGATCAGCAGCGGCCGTTCCTGGCTGAACTCTCCCAAGACGCGACACAGCGCATCGAAAAGTTGAACCCGACCGTCGTCCCCCGGCAATTCAATCGGCGCCGTCGACACTCCGAGCTCTGCGGCCAGCTCAGGAAAGACCCGGCCGAGGACAGCCGAGTACTTCTCCCAGACCGTGACTCGGGATGGCGAGTTCGAAATCAACTTCTTGACGACTCGCAGAATCGGCAAGAACGGCACTCCCTGGCGTTCGAAACAGAAGACTTCCTCAACCTGAGCTCCGCCGTCGGCGGCGATGGTGCGCAGCTCCTTGGAGAGGCGAGACTTTCCCATGCCGCTCGCGCCACCGACGAGGGCAAGGGGTCGCAGACCCGGATGGTCACCCTCTTCATCGGACGACAGTGCGGCGCGGTCTGCATCGTCGACCTCGGTCGGCGACAGGGTGGCGTGGAAACAGGCGCGAAGAATATCGAGCTCATGCTGTCGGCACGAAAAATCGTGGAAGAACGGGACGGCGTCGGCAGCAACGGTGTCGGTCGGGCGATCGGACATTCTTTGGCTCCTCGCTTTGGAGCGGGCCGTGTGAGTCACGGCGGGAAGGAAGGGAGTCGGTCGTTCCCCGCCCCAACGGGGCAGTCGGAAGAGCTGACGTCTCGTGCGGATGGCACCTGGGGTAGCGCGCGATAGGTTAGCGGCGCCCGCGAGGGGTGTAAACATTCCTTTCGCCAACGCTTACTCTTTTTGTACGCCGGCCTCCACGCCGTCCGTAAAATGTTCTATTTGAACCTCTTCAGGGATATCAGCGAACGACAGCTGACCCAACTTCGTCTCGATTTCGGAACCGAGCGACCGGATCACCTCGACAACTCGAGTCCCCGCGGCCGAAATTCCCATGGGTAGCTTGAACCCGGACCCAGTAGGGAAAACGGACGCAACACTCAGCAGGGAGAGGCGGCTTGGGGCCTGAGTCGGCAAGAAGCGTCCCCCTTCTCCTGCGACGATGAGGTCAGCATTGCGAAGAGCCTCGAGCAACTCTTCCACTTCGCTCAACGGAGTTTGGAACTCTTCGGCGATCTCATCGGAAGTGGGAACTGACGCCTCGCCGCTAAATCCTCGGTAGATCCGCTCCATCGCTACGATCGCGTGGACGGGGCGAGCAACCCGCCACCGCACGACGTGATCGCGCACTTCGCGTGAGAGAACTCGGTAGTTCTGAAGGCAATAGGCGATTTGGCATCCGTTGAGCGCAACCAACCATGAGTAGTAGATCCAGACGAGGAAGAAGGGAATCACGCCCAGCGCGCCGTAGACGCTGCGGTTCGCCCAGTGCTGAATGTAGTGCGTGAATAGCTGAGTACCAAAAACCCAGACGACGGATGCGATCAGCGCCCCCCCGGCAGCCGCGTTGACTCGAACCCGGGCATTTGGCAACTGCGTGAACAACACGACAAACCCGAAGAAGGCGACGACCACTGGAAGAACGGCTCGGCGAATGGTGTCGAACAGCGGAGAGGCCGTTTGGTCGAGGAAGTCGGGCACGAACGACAGCCCTAAGAAGATAGGAATCGCGGTCAGCATCAGCCAGTAGGTCGCGATGCGACGGAAGTATCCCCGGTTGACACCCACATTCCATACGGCGGAAAAACTGCGCTCCATCGTACGAAACAGGGAACTCGCGGCGATCACCAGGCCGATCAACGCAAGAGGCGTCACCGCTCCAGATCGCTGTAAGGGTGCGCGCAGGCGCGCCAAGAATCCGTTCACCCAGTCGAGCACTTCTCGGCGCTCGGAGCCATTCGGGAGCGGCTCGCCGTCGGGGCTCGCCGCAGGAACGAAACTATCGACAAGCGCCTGGGTGAGTTCTTGGACCTTCGCGTCGAACTGACCAAAGTTATGGAACAACATGAAGACGATCACACCGAGCGGAATCACGCTGATCGTCGCGGCGAACGCGAGGGCGGCGGCTCGTTCTAGTGCGAGATCTTGATGAAACTTGCGGCCGAAGAGGTATGCGACGCGACCGCTACGGAGTGCGAAACGTCGGATCCACGGCAGACCGTCGGGCTCTTTCTCGAAGAGCGCCTCGAACCGCGCCTGGATGTTCTGGATCAGCGAGCTCATTCAGCTCCTCGAAACGATCGGGGGGACTGCCTCGCTAGATTATCGTCCTAAGGAGCGCCGGAACATGGGGGTTCAAATCGAAACGCCCCGAGAAGCGTGGGCAAAAAAATTCCTCATCGTCCCTACTCGATGAGGAGCTGTTTGGGTCTGAAATAAACGAGGAAAAAGGAGGGACCCATCCAGACTGGAGTAGGGACGGATGGGCCTTTGGGTTTTCTTTGTTTGTGGCTCCGTCTGTACGACCTAAAACGCTCTTACGACTTAAGTAAAGTAGTGGAGCGTGCATTCGAGGCGACCTCACCGATACGGGATCGATCGGGAACGGCTTTGCAGGAGGCTCTCACCCTCTGCTCGCGTCCCCATCCTCCGAGAAGGCCAAGATGCATCTGCGCTCGGTGATAGCCCACCGTTTGCAGCACTCGATCGAGACGACCGAGAATAACCCCCATGTACGATCCGCCGAAAACTCGGCCACTTCGACCAAGACTAGTGAGTAGCGACAATGTACGAGAAACTACGTACCGACGCCACTCATTCGCCCCGCCGATGTGCGGGAATCCGTCACCTTGCTCATCGAGCTGCCTCGACCGAGCCGCGGTTGGAATCCGGACCGTCGGTACCTTAGGTCCGATAATCGGTTTGCGTCAAGCAAAAAGATTCCGCTTTGTAAAAAGACCGCACGGCCGCGATGGTTACACAAAGTGCAACACAACTCGGCCGTGCAACAGTCAGGAGAATGTTTGGGGCTGGCAGGGGCCTAGGCGTGTCGATGCAGGCGACACTTCCGGGTTTCAAATCTGGCCGGAACCCAGACACGTCGCGCCACCCGCTCGCTGCGACCGGCGTGGAACACACGCTGATAGCAACCGGCACGAACGAGTGTCCTAATCCTGGACCCACAGGGCTGTGTCACGTAGCGGTACTCGGCTGGGACCCACACGCGATCATAGTGACCGGGTCGCTGAACGACTTCGTACGTCACCTTGTGATAACCGGGGACTCGGACTTTGGTGCAGTGACATGTCGCCCGGCTGGCTCGACGCGATCGCCGCTCGACGGCGTGCCGAACTCGAGTCGATCGTCGATCGTCGCAAACGGAAGTACCGCAATTTCCGGAACCGACGCTGATCCGCGACCGACGAGAAAATCGGTCGGACGCATCGGCGGTGCCTGCGCTGACGAGGGTGAGTGAGGCAACCAAACCGCTGAGAAGTAGTTGTCGCATATCGACCGTCCTTTCGCTTCTTGACTTGATCCGTCTTGGAACGTCGCGAGCGACGCGGCCGCTGCGGCCCCTATTCGACGGCTTGTCAAGAAAGAAGAAAACGACGGCACGAGCGGGCCTCAGAAAATAAAGAAAGCCCCTGTTGCTCATACTTCGAGTTTCGCCGAGTGTGCTGGCCGGTGGAAGCTCGACCTCTCAGCACAAGCACATTCCGGCCGCACCTCTAGCTGGCTTAGTTAGGCTCCTTCGAGGCCAAGCAACCCCGGATCGATCTCGCCCTTGGAATCCTCCTCACGCTTCGCCGGCGACGGCTTTGGCGACTCCTCGGCAATCGTCTTGTTCTTGCTTTTGGCTTCCAATAGCACGGCGGGAAGCGGCATTCCGAGAAGCTCGTAGATTTCACGATCGGTCAAAATCTCGCGCTCGAGAAGCTCTTTCGACAAGAGCTCGAGTTTCGCTCGGTCTTTTTTCAAGAGATCAACGGCCGTCGCGTAGCACTGGTCAACGATGCGGCGGATTTCCTCGTCGATAAGCATCGCAGTGTGTTCACTGTGGTGCTTCGTCTCGCCGAGCTCGCGACCTAAGAAGACGTGCTCTTCTCCGCGAGGAAAGGCAACCGGCCCCAGCTTTTCGCTCATCCCCCAACGACAAACCATGCGTTCGGCGAGCCCGGTCGATTGCTGAAGATCGTTCTCCGCGCCGGTCGTGTACTCATCGAAAATCAACTCTTCGGCGGCACGCCCACCGAGAGCAATAATGACGCGGTTCATCAGATACGTCCGGGAGTAGCTGTGGACCTCTTCGGCCGGAGCTTGCTGAGTCACGCCTAGCGCTCGCCCGCGCGGAACGATAGTCACACTCTGAACGGGATCTGCATCAGGGAGGAGCATCGCGAGAAGCGCATGGCCCGCCTCGTGATAGGCCGTGAGAACTTTTTCTTTCTCGGTCATGGCCTCATCGCGGAGGGTCCCGAGGAGGATCTTGTCCTTGGCGTTCTCGAAGTCTTCTTGGAAGACCGCTTCCTTGCTTTCACGCGCGGCAAGCAAAGCAGCCTCGTTTGCCAAGTTCCTCAAATCGGCACCAGAGAAACCTATCGTCCCGCGAGCGATCGATTCGAGATCGACACTCGGATCGAGCGGAATATTCTTGGTGTGAACAGTGAGAATCTGTCGTCGCCCTTCGCGTTGCGGCCGCTCTACGACTACCTGACGATCGAACCGTCCGGGCCGCACCAGCGCTGGATCGAGCACGTCCGGCCGATTAGTCGCGGCAAGAACGATCACGGTTTGGCTCGTTTCAAACCCGTCCATCTCCGAGAGAATTTGGTTCAACGTCTGTTCGCGCTCATCGTGACCGCCTCCCAGACCCGCGCCACGCGAACGACCCACGGCATCGATCTCATCGATAAACACAATGCACGGCGAGTTCTTTTTCGCTTCGTCGAACAACTCTCGCACACGAGAAGCCCCCATGCCGACGAACAGCTCGATGAACTCTGAACCAGATATGGAAAAGAAGGGAACGCCGGCCTCACCGGCGACAGCCCGCGCAAGAAGAGTCTTCCCGGTCCCGGGAGGACCGACTAGCAAGACCCCCTTGGGGATCTGTGCGCCGAGCTTCGTGTAGCGCTCCGGGTGTTTGAGAAACGAAACGATCTCTTCGAGCTCGCGTTTCACGTTTCTCAAGGACGCTACGTCCTTGAATGTAATCTCCGTCTTACCGCCCTCGTATCGCTTAGCTCGGTTTCCACCGAATTTCCCGAAGATCCCCGGCCCGCCCATCTGCTTGCGCACTCGGCTGGCCATGAACCAGAAGATCAAGATGATCGCGACGAGCGGGAGGATGTTCAGGAGGAACATGGACAGGAATTGGCCGGAGCCGTTGTCTCCCTTGACCTCCACACCTTTATCTGTAGCTGCGATATACATGGCACTGACGACGTCAGACGTGTTCTCTCCGAGTACGACGACGATCCGCTTCACCTCCCGAGCTTTTTGCTCGTCGACGGCGGGATCGGTGTACGAGATTGCATCTACGAGAAGAGCTTCGTATCGGCCAGGCTCGGTCTCGCGAATGACTTTGACGTTGCCTGTATTGAGCTGCTTCATGAAGACGCCGTGCCCGACCTCAGCCATTCCGCTGCCGGGCACGTTGGCGACGTTCGTCATGACGAAGTAGAGGATCAAGATCGCGACAAGAATCCAGATCCACGAGTTCCGACGGGGAGCAAACTGAGGCTCTTGGCTCTTGTCGTCGCCGGAAGGCGAACTCGGCGTATTGGTCGGTTGCGTCATGGATCCTCTGGGGTCGTTAGTTTGCGTCTGGCCCCCGAACGTGAACCGAATGGACACGGCTTCCAACGCAGGAAGTCAGGGGGACGTCGTCGCGTGCGGGGCGGGCCCTGGCGGGACGTGGGCAGCCGGTGAGGATGCCACGCGCCGGGATGGATTGCACACCAATCTCGCATGTATCGAGCCAACGCGGCCAAATCCGGGCCCTCGGCTCTCGGCAGATGCCGTTGTAGCGATCGGTGTTACATCTTCGACCGCTTGGTCTCAGTACCGGGCGAGTTCTAACGCGGCCGTCAGAACGTCATCGCTCTGCGGCAGAATCGCCTCCTCCAAATCCGGAGCGTAGGCCACGAAACAGTCTAGAGCTCCGACCCGGCGCACGGGAGCGTCCAATTCATCGAAGAGTTCTTCGCTGATTCGTGCCGCAATCTCGGCCCCGTACCCCCAGGCCCGAGTTTCCTCGTGAACGACAAGGGCCCTGCTGGTCTTGCTGACACTGGCCCGGATTGCGTCCCAGTCGTACGGGTTCAGTGTGCGAAGGTCGATGACCTCGCACTCGATCCCGTGCTCTTCGGCGATCTTCTTCGCCGCGACGTTCGATCTCTGGACGAGAGCTCCGTAGGTGATGATCGACAAGTCAGCACCCTCTCGAATGGTAGCCGCCTTGCCAAACGGAATGCTGAAGTCCGGCCCCGGATAGGCACCTTTGTTATACGTCTGTCGGTAGAGGTGCTTGTGCTCGAGAAAGATGACGGGGTCGTCGCAGCGAAGCGCGGTTCTCAAGAGCCCATTGGCGTCGAGCGCATTGGAGGGCATCACGACCCTGAGGCCGGGAACGTGGGTGAACAAGGTCTCTGCGGATTGACTGTGATAGACGGCGCCACCGCGGAGGTAGCCTCCCGACGCGACTCGAATCACAACCGGACAAGAATCCTTGCCGTCACTTCTCCAGCGGTACACGGCCAACTCGGATCGAATCTGGTGGTACGCCGGCCAAATGTAATCGAGAAACTGGATCTCTACGCATGGCTTCATTCCGCGAAGAGCCATACCCACGGCGCGACCCACAATGTTTGCCTCGGCTAGTGGCGAGTTATACACGCGCTCGCCACCGAACTGCTTCTGCAGACCGGCCGTCACTTTGAAGACACCACCTTTGCCCTTGCATTCGTCGAGAACCTCGGCGCGGCTAGCGTCAGCGACATCCTCACCGAACAACACGATGCGGGGATCGCGCTCCATTTCGTCGCGAAGACACGCGTTGATCAAGTCAACCATGGTCGTCGGCTGAGCACCGTCAGCAATGACTGGGTCGGTTGCGATTGCCGGGTCCGTAGGATCGAAGTCCGGCGAGTAGACATTGTCGAGAACGGTGGATGGGTGCGCAGGCTCTGCTGCAACCGCCTCATCGCTCGCGCTACGCACCAGTTCGACGACGCCATCTCTCAGCTTCTGAAGGCTTGCCTCGGTCGCAAGACCGTTCTCGATCAAGAACTGCGGATAGGTCAGCAGCGGGTCCCGCTTCGCTTCTTCCTCGCGTTCGTCCGCCGGACGATAGGCACGTTCATCGTCGGACAGAGAGTGTGAGTACGGGCGAATCACGTGGGCGTGAATCAGACCAGGCCGTCTTTCCCTGCGCATCCGTTCAGCAACACTCTTGAAGCATCCGTAGGCCGCAATCGGATCACAGCCGTCAACTTCCTGAATGATCAGATTCGGAAATCCGGTAACGAGCTTGGAGAACGAACCGCCGGCCGTGTTCACTTCAACGGGAACACTGATGGCGTAGCCATTGTCCTCGACGACGAAGAGAACCGGTAGTCGCAAGTTACAGGCGCTGTTGAGCGCTTCCCATACCTCGCCCTCGCTGGTGGTTCCGTCGCCGACCGAGATATATGCAATCTCTTGGTCGTCCCACTTGCGAATGTGACCACGCAGCTCTTCGTTGCCGAGCCCCTTGAACCAGGCCTCTGCGCAACCGACAGCGTGGAGCGCCTGGCTACCGGTACAGCTCGATTGATTCGGCACGTTCAATTCGGGGTGGCCCCAGTGACTAGGCATTTGCCGGCCACCGCCCGCAGGCTCGTCATGAGCGGCGGTTCCCGTCTTGAGCATCTCCACCGGAGTTTGTCCGAGCTGCAGGAGCAAGGCTCGGTCGCGATAGTACGGGAAGAACCAGTCCTTTCCGGCGCGCAAGGCCATCCCCGCTGCAGCACATACCGCCTCGTGACCCGCGCCATTGATCTGAAAGAAGATCTTGCTCTTCTGCTTGAGCCGAATCTCTTCGTCGTCAATCTCTCGGCTCATGAACATCGTTCGGTAGAGTTCCAGGAGTTGGCTCTTGCTCAACCCGTGAAACTTGTCCCGAGTCGCCGGTTGAGCGACAGCGGCCCGCGTCGAGCTCGCCGGTGGGGACTTCGGAGGTGTCGCTGCCCGAGGCCGTCCGCCGCCGCGTTTTTTCCGGGCATAATGCTTCTTAGCACGCCCGTTCGACGCACTCTTGCTATCGCCGTCGTCACCGGAACCGCGCTTCTTGTCCGATCCTCGCCGTTCAGGCTTCGGGCTTTTCGTAGTCATGATCGTGAGATCCTTCTTGCTGCTGATACCTGCGAACCTGCATCGCAGGTGGTCGCACGCGACCAAAATGTCAGACGAATCGCTTCTACTCTTCGCACACAGGCCGGAGCTACGCGCGCTCGACGAACCTAAGCGTGGATTCCTTGGGAGTCCGAAGACTAGGTGGGGCAGGGCCGAGAATCCGAAGCGAAAGGGCCCCCGTTATACCAAATGAGCCTGGTTAGAAAACCGGCGTTCGGTATATTCCCGGCCAGGAAGCGAGTCTTTCGACGCGAACGTCGTCGCTTCCGCCGAGACGGTCTCGAAACGCCGGTCTCGGAAACACCGGGGGATCCATGCCTGGACCCACGACGCGCCGTTGATCCGAGAAGGGATTCTACGTGGCTGGAAAAACAGAGCAACTCGGACAGTTCGACGTCGCCGTCATCGGCGGTGGGCCCGGTGGATACGTCGCGGCAATCAAGGCCGGCCAGCTCGGCTTGAAAGCGGTGGTGATCGAGAAAGATCCACAGCCGGGCGGAACCTGCCTGCACCGCGGTTGCATTCCGACGAAGGCACTCTTACAGAGTGCACACGTTCTCGACCTCGCGGCCGACAGCAAGAAGTTCGGCGTCAACATCGAGAACGCGAAACTCGATCTCGCGGGAGTCATGAAATACAAAGGCCGCGTCGTCAAGAAGAACGCGGGCGGCGTCGAGTACCTCCTGAAGAAGAACAAAGTCACACTCGTCAACGGCTTTGCGACGCTGGAGAGCGCGACCTCGGTCGTCGTCGATCTCGGCGAGAAGAAGACCGGGAAGCTCACGGCGAAGAACATTATCTTGGCAACTGGATCGGTGGCCGCGAGACCCGGCTTCCTCGACTTCTCACACGACCGAGTCATGACGAGCGACGAGGCCCTTCAAATCTCGGAGGTTCCAAAGCACATCACCGTGCTCGGAGCTGGAGCGGTCGGCACCGAGTTCGCTTCGATCTTCAAGTCCTTCGGATCTGAGGTCGTACTCGTCGAGATGCTACCCCGACTCCTCCCCCTCGAAGACCATGACTGCTCTGACGAACTCCTCAAGGCGTTCAAGAAGCGCAAGATCGAGTGTCGAGTGGGCACCAAGCTCGAAAAGGCGACGCCAGGCGCGAAGCATGTGGCCGTCGAACTCAGCACGGAGGACGGGAAGACAGAGAAGTTCAACACCGACATCCTTCTCTGTGCGATCGGGCGCTGGCCGTTCACGGACGGGCTGGGGCTGGACAAGGTCGGAGTCAAGGTAGAGAACGGCTTCGTCGTCACGGATCGTGACCAACGAACGTCAGTCCCCAACATCTACGCGATCGGCGACATCGTCGGAACGACTCCACTGTTGGCCCACTCGGCAAGCGCAGAAGGGTTGGTCGCTGTTGAGATCATCGCCGGTAAGAACCCACCGCGAATCGACCCCAGCCGTATCCCAAGTGCAACGTACTGCCATCCAGAGGTAGCGTCAGTTGGCATGACCGAGCAGAAGGCGAAGGAAAGCGGCTACGATGTGAAGTCGTTCAAGTTCCCGTTCTCGGCCCTCGGCAAGGGCGGAATCATCGGTGCGTCGCACGGGTTCTTCAAACTAGTGTCTGACGCGAAGTACGGCGAGATCCTAGGTGTGCACATCATCGGAGACCACGCTACCGATCTGATTTCGGAAGGTTGCGCAATTCTCGGCCTCGAGTCCACCGCGGCTGACCTGGCTCATATCATCCACCCGCATCCGACACTGTCCGAAGGAATGCTGGAAGCAGCGCACGGGCTCACCGGCGGCGCAATCCACATCTAGAGACGCACGAACGAAGCCCCCCGCATGCCCGAGATCGTCACCTACATAGAAGCGATCCGCCGTGGTCTCGCCCGCGCAATGGACGACGATCCGCGGGTGTTCCTCATCGGTGAGGATATCTGCACGTACGGCGGCGCGTTCAAGCTGACGCAGGGTTTTCGCGAACGGTTCGGCGAGCAGCGAGTCGTCGACACACCGATTGCAGAGACTGGAATCGTCGGAGCCGCCGTCGGCGCGGCCATGAGCGGACAGCGGCCGGTCGTCGAGATTCAGTTCATCGACTTCATCTCGTGCGCGTTCAATCAACTAACGAACTTCGCCGCGACGAGTCGATATCGCTGGAACGCCGGGGTGCCGATGGTTGTCCGTGGCCCTACCGGTGGCGGGGTACATGCCGGACCGTTCCATTCGCAGAACGTTGAATCGTTCTTTCTCAACACGCCCGGCTTGAAGATGGTCGTGCCGTCCACTCCGACCGACGCGTACCGCATGATCCTCGGAGCGATTGAGGACCCGGATCCGGTGCTCTACTTCGAGCAGAAGGCTCTGTACCGAACGCTCAAAGAAGAACTCGACGAGACCGTCTCACCTCTTGCCCCCGGCGTCGCGAAGATTCGTCGCGAAGGCTCCGACCTTTCGATCATCACGTACGGTGCGATCGTTCATAAGGTGCTCGCAGCGGCGAAGCAGCTCGACGATCTCGGAGTCGATGTCGAAGTGCTCGATCTCAGATCGCTCGCTCCGCTCGACCGCGAGGCGATCCTGGAGACGGCTCGCAAGACGGGCAAGATTCTCGTGGTGCACGAGGACAACCTGACCGGTGGTGCCGGCGGAGAAATCGCGGCCCAAATCGGAGAACACGCTTTCGAATGGCTCGACGGGCCTGTTAGGCGCCTCGCGGCTTTAGATACGCCGATCCCCTACGCGGGAGATCTGGAGGACGCAACTCTTCCCAGCGTCGAGAAGATCGTCTCGGCTGCAGAAAGCCTTTCCCAGTACTAACATAGCGAGCAACTACCCGTTCGGGGGTAATCAACGGTCGAGGCGTGTTCCCGCTGTCGATTCGTTTTGATATGCTCCCGGGCTTGCTCGTTCGCCGATGAAGGCGAAAGAGACCTCGCCGAACCGCGGGGAATCGCACCAGACTCGCTTCTCGGTGCTGTACCCGAGGGACACAGGAGCAGACAGAATGACGACCGAAATCCGAATGCCCCAGATGGGCGAATCGATCGCCGAGGGCACCTTGACCCGCTGGTTCAAACAACCCGGCGACTCCGTCAAACGCGACGAGCCACTCTTCGAGATATCTACTGACAAGGTGGACGCCGAAGTGCCCGCTCCGTCCGACGGAGTGCTCACCAAGATCGTCGTCGAAGAAGGCACAACCGTCGAAGTCAACTCGGTCGTGGGCTACTTCGGAGATGCCGGAGCGGCCGTCGACGCCGCGGCCGCCCCCGAACCGGAAGCCGCGCCCGAACCGGAAGCCGCGCCGGAGGCAGCCCCTGCCGCGGCACCCGCACCCGCTGCGGCTCCCGCACCGGCCAACGCGGCTCAATCATCATCGTCGTCGACCGCGGCGGCGACGTCCGTCCCACGAAGCGACAGCAAGAGCGAAACGAGCAAGGTCCGCTCATCGCCGCTGGTACGCCGCATCGCGAGGGAGAACGGAATCGAGGACATATCGATCGTCTCCGGTACCGGAGTCGACGGACGCGTGACCAAGAGCGACATCCTCTCGTACATCGAGAATCGAAGCGCCGCACCAACAACCGCCCCTGCCCCTGCCGCCGGCGGCGCAGCACCAGCCGCTGTTGCGCACCAAGCACTGCCGGTACGAAACCTTCCGAGAAACAACGTCGCTGTCGAGTCACTCACGAACATGCGCAAGAAGATCGCCGAGCACATGATCGACTCGCGCAGAACCTCTGCCCATGTCCACTCCGTCTTCGAAGCGGACATGACGAACATCGTCGGCATCCGCGCTCGGCACCGAAAAGCGTTCGAGGAGCGACACGGCACGAAGCTGACATTCATGCCGTTCTTCATCAAGGCGGCCGTGGACGCGATCCGGGAGTTCCCGTGGGTCAACGCCTCCCTCGACGGGGATGAAATTCTCGTTCACAAGTCAGTCAACGTCGGGATCGCGGTCGCTCTCGAGGGCGGCCTGATAGTGCCGGTGATCCGTAACTCGGACGAACTCAATCTGGTCGGCATCCAACGACGGACCACCGACCTCGCCCACCGCGCGCGGTCCAAGCAACTCGTCCCGGACGAAATTGCCGGTGGCACCTTCACGATCACCAATCCGGGGCAGTTCGGGGGGCTCTACGGACTCCCGATCATCAACCAGCCCCAGGTGGCCATCCTGGGCGTTGGTGGGATCCAGAAGCGGCCGGTCGTCGTTGGCGGCGACGCGATCGCTATTCGCGACATGGTCTACCTCTGCCTCGGGTACGATCACCGGCTCGTCGATGGTGCCTACGCCGACCAGTTCATGGCCAAGGTCAAGTCGAACCTCGAGAACTTCGACGGGGATCTGCTCTAGCGATCGCTACGAGGAGCACAGCTACGAGAACGACGGCCAGGCGTAGTGCCTGGCCGATTGCTTTCGTCGAGAGAACCGCGCATCATGAGCTCCCCCAAAGCAGAGTTTCGGAGGGCCGTGTGAAGACGGCGATCTACAAGATCGACGCGCAAAACTTCGAGCCGGAAGAGCTGATTCCGGCCGCCAAGATTCTGCGCGAAGGAGGTCTCGTCGGGTTCCCGACGGAGACCGTTTACGGTATTGCCGCCAGCGCCCGCAATCCAGAGGCGATCCATCGACTGCGAGAGATGAAGGGGCGACCGCCCGACAAACCCTTCTCGCTCCACGTAGCGGACGTCGATGAAGTCCCCACGTTGGTTGAACATATCTCGCCGCTGGCGCAATCGCTGATCGACCTCTACTGGCCGGGCCCACTGACCATTATCTTCCCGGGCAGCGCCGGCAAGGGCATTGGTGTGCGTCTTCCCAAACATGCCGTTGCGCGAGAACTCGTGCGTCTTTCGGGCGGACCCATCGTAGCGCCGAGTGCAAATCTCTCGGGAAATCCGCCCGCGGAAAACGTCGAGCAAGTCCTCGCGGAGTTCGACGGGAAGATCGATGCGGTGATCGATTCGGGTCGAGCGGCGATCCGGCAAGCGTCAACCGTGATTCGAGTCAGCACCGACGACGACTTCGAGATCCTTCGTGAAGGAATCATCAGCGAAGCGATGATCTCTCGCGCGCTACGCGGGAAGCAGGTCGTGTTCGTGTGCACTGGCAACTCCTGCCGCAGTCCTATGGCAGAGGTCTTGTGCAAGCAAGCTCTGGCTAAGCGGCTAGGAATCAGTGTTGCCGAGCTCCCCGATCGGGGTTACCGAATCTCGTCCGCTGGCGTGCAAGCATTCAGCGGAGGCAAGGCAAGCCAACACGCAGTCGACCTCATGGCAGCCCAAGAGCTGGACCTCTCGGAACATCGCACGCGCTCGCTGACGCGGACTATGGCCGAAGGATCCGATCTACTCATTGCGCTGAGCCAAAGCCATCGCTGGCAGATAGTGCAATGGGATCCAAGTCTCGCCGACCGCATTGAGGTTATCTCCGAGACTGGGATAAGCGATCCCATCGGTGGCGATCTGGAAACCTACCGGCGCTGTGCCGACGAGATCGAACGAGCGCTCACGGCCCGTTGGGTCGACCGCATCATCGACATCTAAAGAACAGCCGACGAAACGGTGTTTCAATGAAGATCATTCTCGGATCCGACCACGCAGGTATCGAGGGACGTCGCGCGGCAATCGCGGCGGCAACCGCGCTCGGTTACGAGATCGAAGATCTCGGACCCACGGAAAGCAACTCGGTTGACTACCCAGACTACGCCCACCGAGTCGCCTCCGCTGTGCAACGTGGCGATGCCGACTACGGCGTGTTGGTTTGCGGGACTGGGCTGGGCATGTCGATGGCGGCCAATCGCCACGCCGGTGTCCGAGCTGCCGTTATCACCGACGAGTTCACCGCCGAGATGAGCCGCGCTCACAACAACGCAAACGTCGCGTGTTTCGGCGAGCGAGTTCTTGGCCCCCCCCGGATCGGCGACCTCCTCAAGATCTTCCTCGAGCGGCGTTTCGATGACGATCGCCACAGCGACCGCGTCCGAAAGATCGACTGCGCCGCTGAATCGGCGTGAAGCAGGAGCGCGAATGAGCGCTCTAGGCGGCGCCCGACCGGTGGCTGCGGGGGAACAAACTAAGGACATCCGGCGAACGTCGCGCAGGAGAGCGTCCCTGGCGTCGGATCGACACCGCACGCGGGGTGCGGCGCGACCAACGGGCCCGCTGCGCTGAAAATCGCGTCGAGCGACGTGATCACGTCCCCAATATCGACGACGTCATCATCATTGCTGTCCATCGCCAGGACGCACTGCGCAGAGCCCGCCGCGAACAGCCAGTCGAGCGTGGTGATCGTATCCGCGATATCGAAGAGGCCGTCCGCATTGGCGTCGCCGCGAATGAACGCCGGCCCCCCGGCCGCTTGGAAGCTCTGGCCCAAAGTACCCCGACGATACACAGCACGAACCTCCTCGGCCGTCAGCGAGCGACTCCAGAGGGCGACATCATCAAGTTCTCCCTCAAAGTGACGCGCGGTCGACGTCGGGTCTTGCCCGAGATACGACACTCCGTCGAACTCTTCCGGGAGGTGCTGAGCCTGTCGAATCGCACGGACACCGTTCAAGTAAATCGTCGCGCGATATGGCTCGATGACCAACGCCACATGAGCCCACTCGCCGTCCGGAACTTCTAACCCGGAATCCCAGCCCCAGTGCCCATCTTCCCAGTGATATCGGAGTTCGTTGTGCGTGCCGAAATTGAGGCCAGCGACGGTCCCTCCAGATCGGCTGAAGAAGATCCCCGCCCAGTCAGCCTGGTCTCCCGAACGACGCAGCCAAGCACTGACCGTCAGTGTGTTCGTGTCGAGGTCAAGCGGGGGAACCTCAACTCGATCGTCAAACCCGTCGAAGGATAGGCCGCCCAAAAGGTAACCGTCGGGCACGATCATGGCTCCATCGAGAACGGCGTCCACAACCGGAGCCGGGCTGGAATCGAACAAGACCGAACCCGAAAACTCATCGACGTCGCATGAGTAGTGAACCCGCAGCGCGTCCACGAGCAAGGTGGTGCCGGTTTCAAATTCCCAAGTCGCCCCTTCGAACGTGTCTTCCGCTGTGACTTCGTCAACGCGCCAAAAGTATCTGCCGCCAGCAGCCAATAGGCCCGGATCGAAGAACGGCTCGACCAGCTCGCCCCGAAACTCGCTGTCGCCCACTCCCGCGGATGACACAGCGGCAGAGGTTGAACCGAGATAGAAGCGATGAACCGCGGCCGAAGACGAAGGGTCGATCGCCAACACCGCTTCTCTCGATACACCCCGCTTCAAATGACCGGGGAGCGGAGCGCGCGCACGATCACCGCGGCCTACGAGCGAGACCTCTTCCGCGGTCAGGGCATAGCGGAACAAACGCACGTCATCTATATCGCCTTTGAAGCGACGCGAGTCGTTCGCAGCGTCGAAACCGATGTGAACGGCACCATCGAAAGGTTGAACAGCGTGAGACCGAACGTACGTCGCAGACTGAAGCGCATCGGGATCGCCGAGGTACAGGGTCACGTCCGTCGGAGTCACCGCCATCGCGACGAAGACCCACTCGTCATCGGGAAGGGTCAAGTTGGGATCGAACTCCCAGCCCCCGTCTCCCCATAAGTATCGAAGGTCGTCATCTGGACCAAGCGTCAAGCCGACGTTCGTACTTCGTGACCGAGTGACCAACACCCCAGCCCAGTCGGACTGGACACCGTCACGCTTGAGCCACGCAGTCACGGTGAGGGTATCGGTGTACAAATCGGGGCGGGGGATCGTCACCGCCGAGCCCACACCACCAAAGTTCAACGAACCAGCGAAGACACCGGGTGACGAGGAAGTGCCAAACGTCGTCGACTGAACGGTCCCGGTGTGGTCGTGGCCGCTCGAATCGGCGGCGAGGCTTCCCTCCAATTCGTCCAATCGCCAGTGCGCCTCGAGCACCGGATGATTGACGTGGACAACGACCTCGGTCGGTATTTCGAACGTTCCGTCGCCGAGCACATATTGGAATCGATCGTTCCCGGCAAACCCGCCCGGTGGGGGAATGTAGACCAGCGCGTCGGTTCCACCCATTCCCGCGCCGAAGGAAAGCACGACCGACCCGCCCTTTTCGCTGACGGAGTCATGACTCACGATTGCGAGAGCGTCGCAGTTGGCGTCGTGATCGTTGGCCAACACGTCGATCGGGACCAACACCCCGGAGAGCAACTCGCCCTCGGTCAGGATAACTCGATCGCGATGGCCATACGGCTCGACCGGCGTCGGATAGGCTCCCGCGTCAGTCAAGCAGGTCCGGGTAGACTTGAACGACTTCATGATGTCGAGAGTCGACGGCGCTATGTTCAAGCAAGCACCGCACATGTTGTTGCAGGGAGCGACGTCGTGGCAGTGACTAGCGTTCCAGTTGTGTCCGACCTCGTGTCCGATCACGCCGGCACTATCTACGGACCATCCGTACCCGAGACTCTGATTGCACACCACGCCCACCCAAGCGAGTCCTGCGTATCCGCTCAAGTCGGACTTGTTGGTCATCAGATGCGCGATGTCACGGGGAGTCGCGGCAAGAGTCGTGGTCCATTCCTGGCGGAACAGGTCGAGCAGAGACCCCCCGCCAGTCGACAGATAGAACGGTGCTGTGCGAACGACGACATCGGTCAGCTCGTAGGTGACCAACAAATCACGCACATAAAACGCTTCGACCTCAGCGAGCAACGTCTCCACGCGACTCACCGTTGTGCCGACATTAGAACCGTTGAGAAGGAAGTACTCATAGTCGCAGTCGAACGCAATCTGGCACGTCTTGAGCTCACAGGACGTGCCTGCACCGAGTGGACCAGGGCCGGCGCCAACAACCCCGCCCGCAGCTGTAGAGCCGGGACAGTCGTCACACACTCCGCAGTCGACAACCTCGTCCGGTTCGTCGAATACGACATGCCGGCGCGCGGGACTCGACGGGTCGCACTCCCTCACGGGATGAATTCGAAGCCGACGTCCGTCGGGTAATCGGATCCTTGCCCACAAGCCGTCAGGTCGTCGATGAGCCGTAACCGTGGCGCGTGGGATTCCTCGCACTCCGCCGCGATACGTCCGCACGGCCGGCGGGGCAATTTCGGTGTATTGCCCTCCTGCATCGCAGAGACGCACCCGAAACGACCCCCCGCGAAGCGACTTCTTCTCCAGTTCGAGACGCCACGAACGCCCGCTAGGTCGAGGTAGCACCACGATCAACGCCTCGGGGAGGCCAGCCGAGATTGCGAGGTCGACGAACTCAAACTCATCAATCCCGAAGTGTTCTTGAACACGACGGTCGGTTGCCGCCTGGCCGTCGACGAAACTCACCATAGCCAACGCGAAAGGCAGCGTGCAAAGCGCTGACCCACGGATACCCCGTAGAATCCAACTGTTCAAAACACACCCTCGTGATTGGAAACATCGACCTCGCTCAGAGTGAGCACTCGAAGAGCCCTCTGCAAGTCTCCCGACAACGCTCTGCCCTCGCAACCCCCGCATTGGCGCGTTGGAAACTCCGGGGCACGAAAAAACGAGTGCGCGATCGAAGTCGATCGCACACTCGCTTCCAAACAAGGTCGGATTTGCTGCTACTCGGCGACCTCGTCGGAGTTCCTAGTGACGACGTCTTGCCGGTCCGCGCGAGCGCGAACGTCCGCGGTGTAAGCCTCGAGCAACTCGACCTTCTTTTCGTTGAGGACTAAGCGCTGGAGACGCTCTCGTTGCTGCTCAAACGCCTCCGAAGTCGGGTCCACCCGGCCCGCGAACCGCGCCAAGTAGACTTCTTCTTTGTTGAACGCACTAACAGGAGGTGTCAACGTCCCAGCCTCGGCCAACTGAAAGCCCTCGCGGACGATAGAGGCAGCTCCAGGAATCTGCTTGGAGTCAACCTTGAGGAGGTTGAACTGGCGACTATTGACCGGCTCCGGGCTGACAATCTTCAGTCCATGCTCCGCTGCGACCGTCTCGAGAGTCACGGCCTCATCGCTTTCGATCGCCGTCTTCCACTCCCCGAGCTTTGTCTTCGCGAGTTCGAGTCGCTTGTCGGAAACCGCGTCCTCGACGACCTTATCGATCACGTCCTCGTACTTGGCAGCTTCTGACGGAAGTTTCTCGACAATGCGCCAGACGAACACGCCGTCGGTCACCGCGATCGGATCGTCTGACAGGTCGCCAACGTTAGCGTCAAGGAACGCGGACAAGATCGTTTGAAACTCTGGGTCGTTGCGAATGCGTTCGTCCGCTTCGCGCTCCTTACCACGCTCGATGGCATCTGGCGTGAAGACCTCGAACAGGTGAGCTTCCTCTGGCTTGATTGCGCCAGCCAGTGTGAACGCGGCTCCAAGTTGATCTCTCTGGCTCGTGGCGTCGGTGAGAAAGTCGGTCATCAACTTCCGAAGCTTGTCTTGCCTCACATCATGGGCGACCGCTTCCCCGCGCTCAGCGAGCGTAAAGTACGTGTGCGGAGTCTCCGCGATGTTGGGAGAGCGAGTTTTGATGTAGAGCGTGTCTTTGTCTTCTTCGTAGCGTTGAGCGATCTCTTCCTGAGTCGCCTTCACGCTATCGAACGAGCGCTTCGCAACTTCGAATTGCAGTCGATTGTTCAGTCGATACTTGAACTGATACTTCTGATACGCCGCTTGTTTCTCGTCGTCGGTCAAGCTCTCGCGAGCCTCTTGCTCAAACGAGCTCGTAGGCGCCGTCAGGATATCGAACTTCCGCAGTTCATTCTCGGTACAGAATCGCTCCCAGATATCCTTCTCAGCGACCGTCGCTGCGTTGTAGGCCATCTGCTTCACCATGCCGACGGTCAAGCCATCGCGCAGTTGACGCTCGAAGATCTTTGGCGTGGTCTTACCAAACTTGGGATCGGTCAACGCGGCCACGTAGGCGGCTTTCGTCCACCGCGTCTCGCTTATGCGTTGTGCGAGAGCGGTTCGTTCTTCGGGATTGGTCGGGTTGTACACCTGACCATTCTTCCCCATCTGATGATGGACGATCAGCATCTTGCCCAGATTGCGAACTTCGTTGGCAACCGCTTCGTCGCTTGCGCGAATGCCGAGACGGTCGGCCTCGTGCTGCCACATGATGAACTCGATCGCGTCGTCGCGGCTGACTTGATAGAAGTGCTGAAACTGACCCTGCAAAGCGAACGCACCTATCTGAGCCAGACCTTCGCGGTGTCGGCGCAGCTCGTACATTTGCGTTTGCGCATTGGTGATTCGACTGCGCGTCAGTTCTTCCCCGAAGACGGTCGTCACAACGGGATCGTCTTGCCCCATCACGGCGGCGATGATTCCGGTGAACGCGAAGGTTGGCGCGATCAACGCGAGAAGGACCACCATGATCACCTTCTCGTTGCGCTTGAAGAAGTTCTCTGACGATGACATGTCTGGCGTCCGAACGTCGGCTAGGGTTTCGTGAGGTCACGCTTGCGGGTTGGTCGCAAGCTCGAGATCGATCCATCCCTGCCGCAATCGGCGGGCCGGGAAAACCCGGGATTCTAGGGCGACGGGCCGACTTGTTCAATTCCAGCCGGGGCCGGAACTCAAGATCTGAGGCTAGCTAAGGCCAAACCGCTCCTTCGACGGCTAAAATCGCGTCCGGAGAGCACGGCCGCCGGCCTCAACGACGTCTTTTTCCTGGACGCTTTGTGTCCGTCCCGGCCTCCGGAATCCAGGTCATATCGACCTGACGAGCGATCGGGTCCGCCCGAACCAGCTCGACTTCCACCTGATCGCCGAGCGCGAACCGATGGCCACTGCGCTTCCCCCGGAGCGTGCGATCCCGCTCGGAGAACTCGTAGAAGTCGTGATCGAGGCTGCGAACGTGCACCATTCCTTCGGCGAGAGTGTCGTTGAGTCGAACGAAGAACCCGAACTCGAGGACCGCCGCAATGGTGCCCTTGAATCGCTCCCCCACTCGGTCTCGAAGCCAAGAGATGACTCGAAGTTTCGTCATCTCGCGCTCGGCATCCTCCGCCGCGCGCTCCCTCTGAGAGCAGTGTGCCGCGACCTCCTCGAGCGAATCCAACTGCGCAAACCACGCCTTAGGCATTTTCTCGCCAAAGACTGCAGCGTCCAGAGCGCGGTGTACCTGCAGGTCCGGGTAGCGCCTAATCGGTGACGTGAAGTGACAGTACTCTTCCTTTGCGAGAGCAAAGTGAAGAGCTCGATCTGGAGAGTACGACGCCTGTGTCAGCGTGCGCAAGAGTGCAAAGTTGACGACAGGAGAAGCCGGTTGGCCACGGACGAATTCGATGAGACGTTGAAAATCATCGACTCCCGACACAGTGAAGTTCGGCACCACCGTCTGACAAAAAGCGATGAACGAATCGACGTCTTCTTCGGAAGGCTCGGGGTGTACACGTCGTAGGATTGCGAACTCTCGCTTCGTCGCGACCCGTGCCACGGCCTCGTTGGCGATGAGCATGCACTCTTCGACGAGCTGATGCGACTCGTCGCCCGACTCGATGACGATCTCGTCGACTTCTCCGTCTTCTCCCAGAATCACTCGCTGCGATTCTAGCTCGAGGTTGAGGGACCCTTCCCGGTGACGGCGATCCCGCAACAATCCGCGCAACGCGGCGAGGTCACGAAGCACGACCTCGAGATCCGGATCAAGGTCGGGAATCTCGTCGCCGTCTATCAGAGACTGGACGTCGGCGTAAGTAAATCGCCGGTCACTGCGAATGACCGTCCGCTCGAGTTCGATCTCTCCGAGCGTTCCGTCGCTCGCCACTTGCATCCATACCGCTCGCGCCAACCGATCGACGTTTGGGCGAAGCGAGCAGAGATCATTCGAAAGTCGTTCGGGCAGCATCGGCACCACTTGCCCCGGCAGGTAGACGGAGGTAGCGCGTCGATACGCCTCACGATCGATAGCGGAGCCGGGTGCCACGTACGCGGCAACGTCGGCAATGAACACTCCAAGGCGGTAGCCTCCGTCGGACGTTCGTGCGACGGTGATGGCGTCGTCGAAGTCACGTGCGTCCTCGGGATCGATAGTGACGACTATCACGTCACGTCGGTCCACACGCCCCTTGATCTCGGCTGGCCCGACATCCTTCGGGAGCTGCTCGACTTCGCGCTGCACTTCTGCCGGGAACTCAGTGGGGAGATCGTACTCAGCCAGAATGAGCTGCAGGTCTTCCCGGTAGGTTTGCTCTTCTCCGAGCACCAAGACGACATCGCCGCTCGGGAGGCCATTGACTGCTGGCTCCTCAGAGATCCGGACCATGACCCGATCTCGATCTGCAGCATCTTGGTTTCGACCGGCCGGTATGTGGATCTCCCGAGTCGAGTCGTGACGAATCGGTTCGACGACGCCGGCATCACCAGCGCTGTAGTACCGCCCGACGACGAGGCGAGGGCTGCGCCTCAGGACGTGGAGCACTCGGCCCTCGCGTAGCTCGGGACCTTTTTGCCCCTTCGAGTGCGGACCAGCGCGGCGCTTCGGCTTGCGCCCCTTGACCAGGACCAGGTCGCGATCGTGGGCATCCTTCAGCTTGCTTCGGCTGATGAAGATGTCGCCTCTATCGTCTTCGACGACAGGCCTGACGAACCCGAATCCCTTCCGATTGATCGTGAGGCGGCCGACGATCCAGCCCTCGTGCTTCGGCGAAAACCATCCTCGGCCTTCGAGGTGAACCGCAACGCCCTGCTCCTCGAGTTGGAGCATGAGTTCGGCAAACGCCTCGAAGTCTGCTGACGGCACCGCGAACTGCTCATGCAGCTCGCGCATTGGTAGTGGTTCGTAGCTCTTGCTACGGAAGTATGACGCGACTTGATCGCGCAGATCTGTATCCAAAGTGTTCTGAATTCTCCTTCATGGACGAACCGTCACGTAATCGAAAATGAACCTGGGCCCGCACCGGACTTGCTCGAAGAGCAAGTTCAGAAACGGGCCCGAAGAGTCATTGAGTGTGATCGAATCGATTCGTCTACAGGTTCTGAATGATGCTGACCAGCGGCATGAAGAGTGCGATCACGATGAAACCGACCGCTGCCCCCATTCCGACGATCATGACAGGCTCGAGTAGACTCGAGAGTGAATCGACAAGGACGTCGACGTCCAGGTCGTAGTTATCGGAGATCTTGTTGAGCATCTTGTCGAGCTCTCCCGTCTCCTCACCAATATCGATCATGTTCACGAGCAGTGGATCGAACACGCCAGAAGCCGCCAACGGCTCGGCGATCGTCTCCCCTTCGCGAATGGAACCGTGGACGTCCGAGATGGCGTTCGCCACAACTCGATTCCCCACGGCTTCCTTGACGATATTCAGCGCCTCCAAAATCGGAACTCCCGACGCGATCAGCGTTCCGAGCGTTCGGCAGAAGCGTGAGATCGTCGACTTTCTGATGATCTGGCCGAAGACCGGCGCCTTCAGCTTGAAGCGGTCGAACAGCATGCCGCCGGCCTCGGTGTTCACTATCATCTTGAAGCCGAAGAACCCGCCGATGAGGACGATCGGAATCGCCCACCAGAATGATTTGATCCCGTTGGACGCACTGAGAAGCATTTGCGTCATGACCGGAAGCTTCTGGCCAAGGTCCTTGAACATGCTCTGAAAGCTCGGAACGACGTACGTCATGATCCCGCCGAGGATCAACGTTGCGACCGTCACGACGGCAAAGGGATAGACGAGCGCTCCCTTGACCTTCTTCTTGAGGCGCAGCGACTTCTCCATGAAGTCGGACAAACGGTTGAGGATTACGTCCAAAACCCCGCCGGCCTCTCCGGCACGCACCATCGCGACGAACAAGTTGTCGAACGTCTTCGGGAACTTCTGCAGCGCCTCGGAGAACGTCGATCCACCTTCGACCTCTTCGGTCACGTGGTTCACTTGTTCTTGGAACATGCCCTTGTCCATCTGGGCGGCGAGGATCTTCAGCGATCGGACGATCGGAAGACCTGCGTCCTGCAGCGTGGCAAGCTGCTGGGTGAACTGCGTCAACTGCGCCTGATTCACCCTACCGAATAGGCGATAGCCGCTCTTCTTACCTTCGGGCGCGCCACCGCCAGCGGCGGCCTGAGCACCCTTCTTCTCTTGCAGCTTGGTCGGGCGTAAGCCCATAGTCCGGATCTTCTGCAGGGCCTCCTGCTTGTTTCCGGCCTCGACCTCGCGTCGGAGCTTCTTCCCCGTGGTATCGACTGCTTCGAAAGCAAAAACCGGCATGCTCTTCCTTGCTCCTTAAGACGCCTGTCGACACGAGCTTCCTCTTTCCGCGACGCGACGGTGTATGACACCACCATCGCTTGGAAGCTCGTGAACTCGAACGCAGGCACTCCCACGCCCCGCCAACTCTCTGACCGCTGCAAAAGTTGACCGTTTGCCGTCGAAGTGAAGGTGACGACAATACTGCATTCTACTCGCTCCCCCTGGATTGTGGAGACCAGTTGGCCACCGTCCCAGAGGGCGTTACATCCAACCCCTGCTGGACTTACGAAATGATCGTCTCCTTCACGACCTCTTCGATCGTGGTGATTCCGTCGTAGATGTGGAGAAGACCGCTCTCACGAAGCGTGCGCATTCCCTCTTCGCGCGCCGCCGCCGCGAGCTCCTGAGTCGACGCTGCGTTCATAACCATGTCGCGCAGACGATCACTGAGAACCATCTGCTCGAACAACGCGACTCGGCCTTTGTACCCGCTGCTGTTGCACTGACGGCAACCCTTGCCGTAGTAGAACGTCCGGCCTTCGACGGCCGAAGGAGTGAGTTCGAGCTCCATCAACTCTTCATCGCCCGGCACGTACTCCACCCGACAATCCATGCAAACACGACGCACCAGTCGCTGAGCGATGATGGCCTCGAGCGTTGCCGTGATCAGGAAGGGTTCTAGGCCGAGATCGATGAGTCGGGTGATTGCCGACGGCGCGTCGTTGGTGTGCAACGTCGAGAACACGATGTGCCCAGTGAGACTGGCCTCGACCGCGATGCCGGCCGTCTCCTTGTCTCGAATCTCCCCGACCAGAATCTTGTCCGGATCCTGTCGCAAGATCGAGCGCAGGCAGGCGGCAAAGGTTGTCCCAATGTCTTCGTTGATGGGCACCTGGACCAGCCCGTTGATGTTGTACTCGACCGGGTCCTCAGTGGTAATGATCTTCACTTCGGGCGTGTTGGCCTCGTTGAGGCACGAGTACAGCGTCGTCGTCTTCCCACTACCGGTCGGCCCCGTTACGAGAATAATCCCGTTGGGCTTGGCGATGAGCGCTCGCATCATCTCGAGCTCGTTGGGCCGCAAGCCGATCTGCTCGAGGTCGAGCGAAACTTGACCGCGGTCGAGAACTCTCATTACGACTGACTCACCGTGCATAGTCGGCAATGTCGATACGCGAAGGTCGACCGGGTTCCCGCCGATGTTCAGTTCGATGCGGCCGTCCTGCGGCAGTCGAGTCTCCGCGATATCCAGGTTCGACATGACCTTGACCCTGGAGATCACAGCACGGGCAAGCTGGATGGGAGGCGGCATCATCTCATAGAGGACACCGTCGACCCGGTATCTGATCTTGAATTCGCTCTCGAACGGCTCCAGGTGGATATCCGACGCTCGATCCCGGATAGCTTGGAGAAGAACCATGTTGAGCAGCTTCACGACAGGCGCAGCGTTAGCGTCCTTTTCGAGCTGCTCCATGTCGGCGAGGTCTTCACGCTTGTCCATGATCTCAAAGTCGTCACCACCGAGCGATCCGATCACGGATTCCATGGTCTCCGTTTGACCGGCGTAGAACTTCTCGATAGCCGCGCTGACAGCCTCTTCGTTGCTGACAGCACCCTGAACCTCTGTGTTCAGCATGAACTTCAAGTCATCGAGGATCTGCACGTTCAACGGGTCCGCTAGCGCAAGCGTGAGAACAGTTCCGTCGTACGAGACCGGCATGACTCGGTAAGTCTCCGCGACGGTGACCGGAACCATCTCGATGGCATCCGGTGTGATCGTCGTGGTCTCGAGATCGACGAGTTCCATTCCCTGCTGCATGCCCATGGCCTGCAGAAGGTCCTTCTCTTCGATCAGACCCTGCTCGATCAGGATCTTCCCGATCGCACCACCTTTGTCTTTTTGAATCTGCAGCGCCTCTTGGATGTCGAACTCGGAGATCTTGCTCATCTCCTTGAGTATCTGACCGAGTGGCTTTGCCATTTTCACGTCCTCTGGCGTCACCCCAGCGGGGTGGGTGGTTTTCTAAAAGCGATCAGAGATCGGCTTGGTGCGTTACGCGCAGAATCTCTTCGAAGGTCGTGTGACCGCCGAGCAACTTCCGAACGGCGTCCTGTTGCAAGGAAGCCATTCCTTCACTGATCGCTTTTGCTCGAAGCTCCATGGTCGGCTTGGTTGCAAATGTCATGTCCCGCAGGTCGGTCGACATTTCCATGAGCTCGTAGATTCCCTTGCGGCCGTGGTATCCCTTTTGACCACACGTGTCACAGCCGACAGGCTCCATGATCTGAACACCGGCCGCCATAAGGTCATCGCGTGTGAGCCCAACCTGACGAAGCTCGACATCGGTTGGATCGTACGGACGCTTACATTCAACACACAACTGTCGAATAAGCCTCTGGCCCATGATCGCCATAATGGCCGAGGCAACGAGGAACGGCTTGACGCCCATGTCGATCAAGCGCGTGATCGCGGACGGTGCGTCGTTCGTGTGAAGGGTCGAGAAGACCAAGTGTCCAGTGAGTGCCGCCTGGATCGCGATGTCTGCTGTCTCCCGGTCACGGATCTCACCGACGAGAATGATGTTCGGCGCTTGCCGCATCATGGCGCGCAGGATACGCGAGAAGTCGAGGCCAATCTCGTGGCGCACCTCGGCCTGGTTGATCCCGGCGATGTTGTATTCGATGGGGTGCTCAGCCGTGATGATCTTCACGTCAGGACGGTTTAGCTGCTTGAGCGCAGCGTAGAGCGTAGTGGTCTTTCCACTACCCGTCGGGCCCGTCACCAGGAAGATCCCGTTTGGTTTCTTGATAATCCGGTTGAAGCGGTCCAGATCGGATTCATGAAAACCGAGAACCGGCAGGTCGACCAGCCCCTTTTCCTTGTCCAAGATCCGCATGACGACGCTCTCGCCGTACACCGCGGGTAGCGCTGAAACCCGCAAGTCGATCTCGCGTCCTTGCAGCCGGATCTTGATCCGGCCGTCCTGAGGACGCCGCTTCTCGGCCATATCCATTCGCGACATGATCTTGATGCGAGACAGAATTGGGCCCTGCAGCTTCTTCGGCGGAGACTCCTGCGGAACGCAAACACCGTCGATCCGATAGCGAACCTTGAGTTCTTTCTCCATCGGCTCAATGTGAATATCAGACGCACGCGCCTTCAGAGCGTTCGAGATCAACATGTGAACGAGCTTGATGACGGGAGCCTCGTTAGCGTCGTTGTCGTCGCCGGCGAAGTCCTCGCGACCAAACTCGATGTCTTCATCCTGACCGCCACCGATGACATCGTCGTAGTTGCCTGCGAGTCGGTAGTAGTCGTCGAGCGCCTGCTCGACGGCTTCCGGCGACGCGAGTGCGCAGTCGACTTCGGTGTTCAAGATGAAGCGCAAGTTGTCGAGCGTGAAGAAGTCGAGAGGATCGCTCATCGCGATGATGAGGGACTTCCCCTTCTGCGCGACGGGAACGATCTTGTGCTCGAGCGCTACGTCTTTCGGAACCCGGTCGATCAAGTCTTGCGGGATCGTATGCTTCGTCAAGTTGGCGAAGGGTAGCTGGAAGTGGATCGCCAAACCCCGAGTGACGTGCTCTTGCTTACACGACTCGAGCTTCACCAGTGCCTCACCGATCTTGCACTGGTTGGCGTTCTGGTACTCGAGAGCCTTCTTGATCTGGTCTTCTGTGACCCAACCCTTTTCGAGAAGGATTTGACCCAAGCTCTTCTTCACGGGGGCAACCTCGACCCTCTGATCTGGACCCGCCATCAGAGGCGAATCCAGCGCTCCCAAACTCCGCGACCTCACCGGGGGAGGTCATCGGCCATCGCGTCACTGCGCAGAACGCAGCGTGAACAGGTCAGCCACGGCAACCGCGGAATCCCTGTCAGCATTGAGCCTTCGAGAGAGGAAGGGACGATGTCCGACCCAGCCGCGCGGGAATCGCTCGGCCTCAGATGACATCGCGCCGTTGGGCGCGCTCAAACATCGGCGGGCGCTACACCGGAAAGTCCCCGGGCACTGAAGTGGCAGGCGAAGCCGACACACAGTCGATGTCCATGCCCCTCGGCACAAACCCAACGACGAAAGACCCCTGCTCTGGCGCCTATCGTATCCGGGACGCTCCTCCGTGAGCCTCGCGAGAGACTCTCTCCAACCGCATCGGCACCTCAAACGGCACCTAGACGGCACCTGGCACCTAAACGGCACCTGGCACCTAAACGGCAGAGTGGGGTCGCGCGTCGATCGTGTGCAACTCGGCCGGAAACTCGGCCGGGCCGCCTACCCCCGCTAACGAAATGATCCCCCTGCCTCGCAACTCCTGACGGACGATCTCGACCGGGTGGGCTCTTCCCGAGGCCCCTCCCACGTTCGAAAACGCGGAAGCCCGATGCGGGTTGCCCCATGGGACAACACCAATCGTCAGAAGGAGTTACCGACAGCTCCGAACCCGGACATCGACGCGAGACTAAACTATGCGTCATCTCCTGATTCGAAGGGGCAATCCTACGTTTCGCCCCGATCCTGTCAAGAGTTGCGGCGCACGGCGCTTTCGATCAGATCTGCGCGGCAACGTTGACAGGGGTCCGACTCGGCAAGATACTCCCGCCCACTCCAACGTTGAACGACCCGTTTCAATGCCCGATCCAGCGAACAAAGTAGCGCTCAACGTCCCTGGCCAGTGGTACGTCGATGTAGACTGCATCGACTGCGATCTTTGCCGCACGACGGCTCCGGACAACTTCTTGGCAAACGAGGACGACGGCTACTCCTACGTCTCCCGGCAACCGGCGACCGAAAAAGAGATCGCTCTGTGCCAACAGGCCCTGGAAGAGTGCCCGGTAGAAGCCATCGGCAGCGACGCGACCTAGGCTCGCAGCTCGCGAACAGACGGGTCCCCTCGATATTTTCGCATTATCAGAAGACTGAGCCCGCGTATCTCGGGCCGTCCGGATGTCTGGGATTCCCGTGGGAGCCCTCCGCCAGCTCCGGCCACTGCGTCAACCACAGATCGCAGTGACGTCCGATCATCCGCCCGGACATGGACAACTGTTCGACGTTGGCCACGCTATCCACCCAGATGGTCTTGCAACGAAAGAGCTTGGCCAGCCGGAGCGCCAGGTATCCGGGGGCCGCGCCGGTCGAAATCACGACCGACGGACGCTCCCGCAGAAGGAGGAAAAAGAGCGAAGCGGCCAAGCGAACAAGCCCCAGCTTGTTCCAACGGGTCGCGTCCGGGATGACATGAAACCGATGTGCTCCAACTTCGGATCGATACAACCGACTCACGGTCGCGAAAACGAGTTCGTGGCCATCGAACGCGTGAGCGAGCCTCTTGAGCTGGACCCAGTGGCCCCCTCCGGAACTGACGGCCAGTACTCTCACGGACGGAATCCTTCGGGGCGGGTGTCGGGTTCAGGGATCTAGGCTCTCGCGCCGATAAACGTATCGGCACGACTGACATCGGCTGGGCGACGCCGGGGACTTTATCTGCGGCGGAAAACGAATTCACTCGATGAACGTAGGTGCGCCCAGATTGTTAGGAACTTGCGGCCAAAGAGTGCACGAGACGCAAAGACGCTGGCGAAACCTCAGGGGACCGTTATCGTCCGGCGCTTGATCACTCGAACAACACGTTACTTGAGCCATTACCTCCACTCAGAAGCGAACAACGGATCACCATGACCGCCCAGGAACTCTCCAACACGTTTCGCGCAAAGCTCGAAGACAAGAGCCTGACCGTCGGCATCGTCGGGCTCGGATACGTCGGTCTCCCTATCGTCCGGGAGTTCCACGCCGCAGGGTTCGCCGTCATCGGCTTCGATACGGATCAACGTAAGATCGGGCTACTCGATCAAGGCGTACCGTATCTCAAACATCTGGGAACCGAGCTCTCAGAAACCCTCGCCAAATCCGATCGATTCCGCGCCACTTCCGACGCCGAACAGCTCGCGGAGGCCGACGCGATTCTTTTGTGCGTTCCAACCCCGCTCGGGCAGCACCGCGAACCCGACCTCAGCTTCGTTCTTTCGAGCACCGAAATGTGCGCGTCTATTCTGCGCCCAGGACAACTCATCGTCCTGGAGTCGACGACCTATCCTGGCACGACACGCAACGAAATGCCCCCGGTACTCGAGAAGAGCGGCCTCAAGTGCGGGGAAGACTTCTTCGTAGCGTACAGTCCCGAGCGTGAAGATCCGGGTCGCGAAGACGCGACGACGCAAACCACGCCGAAGCTCGTCGGAGGTCTCTGCGAAACGAGCGGAAACTTGGCGACCCTTCTCTACGAGACAATCGTCGATAGCGTCCACCCCGTCTCGAGCGCAGAGGTCGCGGAGTCGGCGAAGCTGCTCGAGAACATCTATCGCGCGGTCAACATCGCTCTCGTGAACGAGCTGAAAGTCGTGCTTGCAGAGATGAAGATCGACGTCTGGGAGGTCATCGAAGCCGCTTCTACCAAGCCGTTCGGATTCCAAGCGTTCTATCCGGGACCCGGCCTCGGCGGTCACTGCATCCCGATCGACCCGTTCTATCTCACCTGGAAAGCGAAGGAAGTTGGAGAAACCACTCGTTTCATCGAACTCGCTGGCGAGGTAAACACGTCGATGCCTGGATACGTAGTATCCCGAACCGCAGGCGCACTGAACGATGTCAAGAAGCCGGTGAACGGGTCCAAGATCTTGGTCATTGGCGTCGCCTACAAGCCGAACATTGACGACGTACGGGAGAGCCCGGCCGCGGAGGTGATCGAAGGGCTGCAGGCGTTGGGAGCGGACGTCTCCTACCACGATCCACACGTGGCGGAGTTCCCGAGCATGCGCAAACACAAAATCCAGATGACCTCGCAAGCGCTGAACGAAAAGACAGTTCGGAACTCCGACCTGGTGCTCATCATCACCGACCATTCCGATGTCGACTGGGACCTGATCGGTGAGCACGCCGGGCTAATCGTCGACACCCGAAACGCAATGCACCAACGAGTGACCAGCGGCCCGGTAATCAAGGCGTAAGTCACCGAGTTCGGATTCGAGCGCGAAGTCCAAACAACTGGGCAGTGGCGCGAACCAACGGCGCAACCATTATCGGATGGTTGCGTCTCGACCACCCTCGCTTCGGCGAGGTTTTTTTGTTGGCGAAACTTGCATCAAGTACGAGCGACCAATACGGTCAGTATGCATGAGGCTCGTTTGGGTTTTGCACCTTCTCGCGACGGACTCTTCGAATTTGGCTATGCGGGGTGTCCTCGACTCGAGGTTGTCCAGAACTAGGAAGCGGTCGATTCTTTCGAGCGTTCCGCCAAACTAGGAGTCACTTGTCCGTACGTGATCCTTCGCTTCGAGCAAACGTCGACGCCCAGCGTGGGCATTGGACTTCGTTCGCTGACCGACGAGGAATCGGTCGAGCCGAGCGCAATCCAACGACGGGCGCCTTGCGAAGAATCAAGATTCGACTCTGAGCGTCGAAAGACGCTCGACGACGTTGGGTAACGAGAACAATTAGCACGCGTCGATCGCCGGAGCGCTATCTCCGGTCGAGGCGAAGATACGTCTGCTCATGACCTAGGTTTGACCGGTCAGGATGCAGAGATCAACGGGGAAACTTGCGGCCCTCATTGGGCCCAGAGGCGAGGGTTCTGCGCGTTATGTCGTCGCGGGAACATACTGAATTCCAGAATCGGACTCCCGGCGACCGCGGTCGCCCGATCGATCGCATCTCTCCCCGACGGCCAGAACGTCGGTCGGCGGAGGGTGGCGTGCCGTGCAGCGGGAGTGACCTGCCACAATCCATGATCCAGATCGTCTCAGGCTCAGCGAAGTTCAACGCTGTACTCCATCGAGAGCGGTCACGAGCTGATCGACTGGGAGACGAGTTCACGCTCGTCCTGGTCCACTCAACCTCCGGCCGGTCAATTCCCACCGAGCCGCTGACGGGATGCCTGGAGTGGACTGACGAAATCGCTCAGATGGACGACGGATCCATCGTGCTTCTCTTTCCGCACACCAGCGCTCAGCAAGCGGTCGAGGTGCTTCAGTCGCGATTCTCTGACTTTCTCGCCGGTCCAGACCTGGCATTCGCCCGGTTGACGTATCCCGTCGACTCGCTTCCGATCGAGATGAGCCAACCCGCGTTCGATCTGAACCCAGACGAGTCGGCAACTCTCCCGTCCGAGTCAACGCCGCGGACAAGTGGTAAGGCGGGCCTCGCCGGGGCGCTGCTCAGCCTGGTCTCGGCCATCGGCAGTCTCGTGTTCCACAGGTAAACACAGGCCGCACGCCCGATTCGACCCCCCAGACCACTTCCTGCTAGAAACAACCGCTCCGCGAACGGAGATCTGCGCGATCCCCCATTTTACGTAAGTAACTATGAACTCCGATCGTTGAATCGGCCTTACCGCTTGACCCGCCCGCCCTAGAACTCTATTCAGTGACCCCTAGACGGTCAGATCCGATCTCGAGCAGGGATCTCGGTCAAAGTTCCGTCCCCCGGGGAAGCGTCGAGGAGCGCCGTGACGTCCACGAGAAGCTCAAGTTTTGAACCTCCGCATCCGATTGTGAGAATTGGAGTTCGATCCTCTTGAGCGATCTCGGTTCACAACAGTAGGCGGCCCTTCCACTCAGAGGAAACACGCTATTTGTCGATCGGGTTCGATACGCGAACCCGCATCCCTTGGTGACCAAGAAAAATAGGAGCCGTGCCGGTCATGGTGATCCCAATAAGACGTTCGATCTACTTGTCGCTGCTCGCTGTCTCGATCATCGGCTGTGCCTCGATTGAGCAGGGCAAGCCGATCTCTGACATCGCGCCGGAGATCAACCTCACGTTAGGCAAAACGATCGATGGCCTCGCCGAAGGAGACTTCCTCGAGGTCCGATTCCCCAACACCCCTCAGTGGAACCATGACGTCCGCGTGGGCTTGAACGGGAAAGCGAGCTTTCTCGGCATCCCGGAAGAGATCCCGGTCATCGGAATGTCTACGGAACTCCTACGAACCCAGCTCGAGAGCAAATACAACGAGTTCCTGACGAAGCCGCGCATCGGCGTCACGGTCAAAGAATTCTCCGCCCGTCCCATCGCAGTCATCGGCGATGTCGGACGTCCCGGACTGGTTCCCGTGCAGAGCAACACGGTGCCACTCCTGCAGGCGCTCGCGCGCGCTGGGGGTCACCGCAAAGACACCGCGGACCTGAAACGCATCATCGTCGTACGGTGGGACCGGGACAACGACCGTCAGCTTCGCTGGACCGTCGACGCCAGCTTGGAATACTGGGGAATAGGCGATCCGTTGCGCTTGCAACCGTATGATCTGGTCTTTGTCCCGAACACCGCGATCGACGAAGTCGATATCTGGGTCACCAACTGGATCAAGCGCCTGTTCCCGCTTCCGCTGAACGCCGTTCCGGGAGTCTGAGTCGTCACCGGAACTCACCAACTTCAAACGATCAACCGATTGAGCTGACGTGGCAGAAACCGTACTCGAACGTGTGATGAAAGCCGAGCAAGGCAGCTCGTCGAACTCCGCCGGCGACCTCACGGCGTGGAACCCCCTCGAGGCCATTGTGCTTCCGGCCGTTCGGTCCTGGGGGTTCATCGTCATCGCAGCCGGGTTCGGAGTCGTCGCCGGCGTGTTCCTGGCGTTCGTGAAACCGAATGAGTATCAGTCCAACGCCAAGCTTCACGTGAAGCCGTGGCTCGGCGGTGTCGCGAACGTGGAATCCGTAGTGTCGGGCGAGACTGGCTTGACGCCCAACGCCGACATCGCCAACCAGTTTCACCTCCTCACAAGCGAGGAGGTCTTTCGGCAAGTGGCCGAGGAGCTTGGCCCGCTGTTCATATTGCAGCCCTACGACCCGGCGGGGGACGACAACGCGACAACTCCGTTCTTGACGCGCCAACTCCACCGGTTTCAAAGCTGGTGGTTCGGCGCAACGAAGTTCGACAAATCGTTGATCGACGATCCAGACTACGTACCTAGCTTGAGCCAAATCCACGCCGCAGTCGAAGTGCTCAAAGCGAACACGAGCCTGAACAGCGATGGCCAGTCGAACATCATCGACGTGTTCTATCGCACTCACGACGGCTTGATCGCCCAGGCAATCCTGCAGTGCGTCCTGAAAAAACACGAAGAGCGCCACCTTCAGATAAACTCCGTGAAACCGGTCACCAAGATCTGGCGGCAAGAACAAAAGAAGTTCGCCGCCGAGTGGGAGGCGTCGTCCGCGACACTGAACAAGTTTCGCGACGAACACCAGATCTCGGACCTCGATTCGCAAATCGCCGAGCTCTTCAGCGAAAAGGAGAAACTCGAACGCGAACTGGATTTCGGCGACAAGACTCTTCACGAGTTCCGGAAGACGAAGCTCGAAAAATTCCGGGCGACGCTCGCGACGACAGACGAAAAAGTTCTGACCGACGAAAGCACCGAGAAGCGTCCGAACCCCGCGTACGTCGAGGTCTACACGCGGCTCAAGCGCGAGCGAGAGAATCGACTCGCGCTGCTCGACACCTACAACGAAGACTCGTTTGAGGTTAAGCAGAGCTTGAAGAAGATAAATGGCTTCGAAGAGGAACTATCCAAGCTCGAGCCCATGAAGTCGTACGACGTACCCCAGGTCGAGGTCTCGAACTGGAAGTACACAAAGCTCAAGGAGCGGATCGAAGAGTTACAGGAGATAGTCGAGGAAGGCACCCTCGGCCTCCAAACCAAGGAACGTCGCCTCGTCGAAGTTTCCAACCGACTCACGACGCTCAGATCTCTCCAAACGAATTTCGACGAGCTGCGGCGCAAGGTCGAGCAAGCGCAACACTTGAAGGGCGCATACGACACAGAACTCACCAAACTCTCGCTGACCAAGCAGCTCGAAGAGAGTTCGCAGAGCAACCTGACCGTCTGGACGCCGCCGACGGTCCCGTTCAAGAAGAGCGGCCCACAGCGCATGAAGCTCGTCATCGCGAGCATCGGCGCTGGAGTTTTCGCGGGCTTCGCCCTGGCCCTCGTCCGCAACGTAATGGACCGATCGGTGCGTCGCCGAAAGGCGCTGGAAACGCTCCTCGGCGTTCCATGCCTGGCGGTGGTGCCGACGACCGGTAAGTGGAGTTGGCGCCAAGCCCGTCGTGCCGCAAAGAAGTTCCCGGTGGAAGGGTAGCCCGTCGACATGAGCTTTCACTCGCGTATCGAGACCGCGTTCGCACCGGTCAAGGACACCTTCGAGACTATCTGGCTGAGCCTGTTGCGCAAAGAGACGACGAACACGCTCAAGTACTACGTCGCCGCGGTGAATCCTGGCGACGGAGCAACCACGGTAGCCGCGTGCTGCGCGATCGGCCTCGCGCGTCACCTGTCGGAGCCTGTGATCTTGATCGAAGCAAACACCAAGAACCCTGGTCTCGCCTACCAGCTGAGCATCCCGGGTGCGCCAGGATTCATCGAGTTGATGCGTGGTGAGGCACCGTTTGAAGATGTCGTTCACGGCACCGGCGTTCCGGGGCTGCACTGCATCACCGGCGGCGGTCCCAGTACCGGTGGAATGTCGGGAAACCGACGCCTCGAGGAGATCCTCGCGGAGCTGGAACGGACCTACCGAGTCGTGATCTTCGATGCGGGCGCAGTCTTGCCGTACTCCGATTCCAGCCTGCTCTTGCAGTACGTTGACGAGGCGATCCTGGTTGCCTCGGCCGGGCGGACTCGCGACCAAGACGTCCTCAAAGCGGCGCAAATCGTTTCGGCTTCGGAAACTCCGCTCGTGGGCACGGTGCTCAACCAGTACCGAAAAGAAGTCCCCACTTGGATCGCGGCAGAGTAGTAGACTCTGCTGCCGCGCGACGGATCGACGGCCTCCGAGATGAAGCATGAGCCGCGAACGGTCGAGTTGGATACCCCCCCGGCGAAGCACGAGATCATGACAGTCGATGTCTCCATCATCGTGATCAGCTACAACACTCGTGAGTACACGTTGCGGTGTCTCGAGAGCATCTATCGAGAGACATCGTCGATCACTTTCGAAGTACTCGTCGTCGACAATGCCTCCGACGACGGTTCGGCCGAAGCGATAGCCGCGCAGTTTCCTCAAGCAACCTTGCTGGCTTCGTCGCAGAACCATGGATTCGCTCGAGCGAACAACCTGATCGCAGAATCGGCGACCGGCAAGTACCTACTGCTTCTCAACCCCGACACCGAGGTCCTCGAGCGCGCGATCGAACAGCTGGTCGAGTTCGCTCGCAAGCAACCCGATGAGATCATCGCTGGCGGACGTACATATTTTGGCGATGGGACGCTCAACCCGTTCTCGTGCTGGGGTCGCCCGACTCTCTGGAGTGTCTTCTGCATGGCGGCCGGTTTGTCGAAGACGTTTCCCAGAACACGACTCTTTGACCCTGAGACCCTGGGGCCGTACGCCCGGGATCATGTACGCGACGTCGACATCATCAGCGGGTGCTTCCTGCTGCTCGAACGAAGCACATGGGAACGTCTCGAAGGGTTCGATCCCGAGTTCTTCATGTACGGGGACGACGCCGACCTCTGCCTGAGAGCCGGCGCAAGCGGAGTGCGCTGCGTGCTCTGCCCCGAAGCGAAGATCATTCATCACGGCGGGGTCTCCGAAAAAATCCGCTCCGGGAAGATGCTTCGACTGCTCCGGGCCAAAGCACAACTCTTCCGGAAGTATTGGCGCCCCGCGGCGGCGGCGGTCGGACAACAGCTGCTCTCCGCGTGGTGTCTTACGCGAGTCGTCGCCTTCGGTCTCGCCGCTCGGATTCGACCGGCACGCTATCGCGCGTCTGCACAGACGTGGTCCGAGGTTTGGAAGGGACGGCGAGCGTGGCTAGTCCTCGATGGGACACCCCTGCAGCCGGAGGCATCGCTCGCGCCGAAGGCGAAGTCTGATGACTGAACGACCGCTGATCTGCTTCGCCGGTCAAGACTGGTGGTATCACAACCGAGCACACTCGGATTTCCAGCTCATGACCCGCGCCGCTCGAACCCGAAGAGTTCTCGTCATCAACAGTATCGGCATGCGCATGCCGCGCCCGGGCAAGAGTTCCAACGTCTTGCGCAAGATCATGCGAAAGCTGCGCAGTACCGCGAAACTGCTCCGTCGCCCCCTTCCGGAACTCCCCAACTACTACGTCATGTCACCGATCGTGATCCCGACGTACGGCAGCCCGCTCGGCCGCCGGTTCAGCGCGTGGTGGACACGGCTTCAGGTCCGGATGGTCGCGAAGTATCTGGGCATGCGGGACCCCGACGTGTTCTTGACCGTTCCGACGGCGCTCCCCGTCGTGAAGGGAATTCCGCACCACAAGATGATCTACAACCGGTCGGACAAACATTCGGAGTTTGGCGAAGCGGACCACGATCACATACGCGCCCTCGAAGAGGAACTCTTCGCGACAGCCGATCGCGTCGTGTACGTGAACAACACCCTTCTCGAAGAAGAGCGCGACCGCACCGGCGACCGATCCTACTTGCTCGACCATGGGGTCGCCGTCGACCTGTTCGACCCGGAACACGTTGGCGAGGAGCCGCTGGATCTTCGCGACATCCCACATCCGCGGATCGGATTCTTCGGTAGCCTTCGCCCCCACCTGGTCGACTTCGATCTCTTGTCACACTTGGCGGACAAGCTCCCTGACGCGCAACTCGTTCTCATCGGCGACCCACAGGCGTCCACGGCCGACCTGGCCAATCGCCCCAACTTCCATATACTCGGCTTCAAAGATTATCGTGAGGTTCCGAGTTATGGTGCCCGTCTCGATGTCGCGCTCATGCCATACCGTGTCAACGATTGGATACGATACTCAAACCCGATCAAGCTGAAGGAATACCTCGCCCTCGGCCTGCCG
>JAJFFE010000370.1 GCA_021776775.1 Planctomycetota bacterium
GCGTCGTGCCTGGATCTTCACGGAAATCGCAGCCTGTGTTCCGTTGATCATCCCTCGATTGTCCTCCGCTGTCCGCGCTCGGTACGATTGGCGCCCTTTCGGGCGCATAACGACTCCGCCTGATGAATAGTCCGGGCTAGAGGCCCGGCCGAAAAGTCAGAGGTACGGTGCGCGGCTTCGCTTCATGAATGATCCGGGCAAGCGCTTCTCGACTTCTCCACCTTCGTCTTGTTCTTGCGCCACCAGGTGGCGATTCCGTCGAGAATGGGGATCACGGACTTGCCGAGCGGTGTGAGCGAGTACTCGACCCGTGCGGGGATCTCCGCGTACTGTTTGCGGATGACCAGCCGGTCTGCCTCCAACTCGCGTAGCTGTTGGGTGAGGACCTTCGCGGAGACCAACGGAATCGCACGGCGCAGCTCGCCAAATCTTTTCGGTCCGTCCTGAATCCACCAAACGATCTCGCCTTTCCAACGCCCCGCGAAGGTGGCGATGGCTTCGACGACTTTGCATTCGTGCGTTTTCTCATCTCGGCCCATGTTCGACTCTTCCGGTGATTTCCGTTGTTGGTTTCCAAAAGGTAACTAGTTGCCAGTGGAAACCAATGGTGCTAGAAACTCGCTCGATTGTCCACTTTCGATTCGATGTAGCGCTCGGCGCGACGAATCCACGGTGCATGAAACCATGGGAGGGCCCGCGTCATCGGAGGCTTCCCGAACAACAAGATCTCTCTTCGCAAGGAGGAGCGATGATTACGGTACGACCTAGCGACGAACGCGGGCACGCCAACCATGGCTGGCTCGACGCGCACCACACCTTTTCGTTTGCCAACTACCGAGACCCGGCGTTCATGGGCTTCAGCGAGTTGCGCGTTCTGAACCAAGACCGAATTGCGGCCGGTCAAGGATTCGGCACGCACGGGCACCAGGACATGGAAATTGTGACGTACGTGCTCGATGGTGTCCTGGAGCACAAGGACAGCATGGGAACCGGCTCGCAGATGGTCCCGGGCGAAGTGCAGTTGATGTCGGCGGGAAGCGGCGTGACTCACAGTGAGTTCAATGCGTCGCCGGATCGAGAGCTGCACCTGATGCAAATGTGGGTCATGCCGGCCGAGCGCGGCACCAAGCCTCGCTACGAACAGAGCGAGTTTCCGGAGTCCGGGCGACGCGGAGCATTGAAGCTGGTGGTCTCTCCGAACGGCGACGACGGTTCGCTGACGATCGGACAGGACGCCCGGCTCTATGCGGCGCTGGTCGACGGCGATGAAGTCGTGACGCACACCCTGCCGGCGAAGCGCTCGGCGTGGCTTCACGTTGCACGTGGGTCGGTCGAACTCAACGGTCACCACTTGGGACCGGGTGATGGTGCGGCGATTCAGGACGAGCAGCAGTTGACCCTGAAGAACGGTGACGCGGCAGAGCTGGTGTTGTGGGACTTGCCTGAGCACTAGCCGTACATGCGGAGGAAGAGCCGGTCGTTCGGCCGGCTCTACCTCCGCTTCTTCGTTCGGTCACACTCGGCTTAGCGGCGAGCTGTAGGCTTAGCGGCGAGTAGGGCTTCGCTGGAAGTGCAATAAGTCAATTGTCTTCGAACTCGTTGACGGCCCAGGTACGTTCAGCGCATCCTTGTCGTCATTCGAATTCCCCGACAATTGACTCAGGAGCTGGTGATGAATCCGACCAGTCCGGGGGCGGCACCGATGCCATCTGCCACCCCGAACCCGATGGCCGGCGAAGGCGTCGAGCGTACGACTCGATTGCCTGGTCATCTGGAGACCGGCAACGTTGATCTTGCTGAGATCGCGCTCCCGCTTCTACGTCGCGGCAACCACGACGAGCTTCGACTCACGGCGTTCTTCGAGTCTCCGCTCGGTCGCCGACTGGTCAATCGCGTACGGGAGAAGAGCAGGCTCGTCTTCCTTCTGCCCGCGTTTCCCGCGAAGAGTTCCAACCGGGAGAAGACGGTGGGAGCCGCGCCCGACATGGGCGAGTTCCTCGGTCTTATGAGTCTCAACGCAATGTGCGCCGAGATCCAGGAGGCGTATCCGCCGGGGGCGGAGGTCGTGATTTGTTCGGATGGACGGGTGTTCAACGATCTGGTCATGGTCTCTGACGATGACCTCGAACTCTATTGTCGGGGCGTCAAGACGATCATCGAGACTGAGCGTCTCAGCCACCTCAAGACGTATTCGCTAGACGATACAGGTGGCATGTTCGCTTCCGATCGTCTTCGGGACGACTTTGTCGAGCGGTTTGGTCCCGAGCTCCAAGACGTCTTGGATGACGCGAAGGCGTGTGCGCAGCGTCGGTCCATGATCGATGGCATTCATCGCTTCATGAAAGATGACCTCAGCTACCACTTTCCGGATTTGAGCAAGAACCAGTTGATGCTTCGCTCCAAGAAGCTGGCGTACCAAGTCGTCCAGCGTTCACAGACTTGGGATAACTTTCTCGAGACCGTCTTCCCCCGATCGTTGCGGCTGTCGATACATCCCTACCCGATTCAACACCGGAAGTTCGGCGTGAAACTTGTCGCCACTTCGGATCGTTGGGCGACACCGTGGCACAACGTGACGATCAAGGAGAACGGTAGCTACCGACTGGCACGGCGGCGCGAAGCTTTGACGTTGGGCGCAACACTGAATCATCACAAGGGGGAGTACGCGTACTATGAAGTTTGAAGAGTTAACGGCATCGGTTCCGTCCCTGCGGGATGAGTTGGCGACCAAAGGACTCGTGACCGTTCGTGGGGTCGAGACCGTCGACGACGGTCAGCTGCTCGCGTTTGCTGAATCGTTCAGCGACGCCGAGCCGCCCGACCCGAAGGTTCTTGCGTGGGACTTCGGGACGATCATGCGCATGAAGTATGACCCCGACGCCGCAAACTACTTGTTCTCCAACGAGCGCGTGCCTCTCCACTGGGACGGCGCGTTTCACCGAGAAGCACGCTACCTGTTGTTCTTCTGCGACTCGTCCACCGGTGACGGCGGCGACACCGTGTTCGTGGACACGACCGCGATTCTTCGCGACGCGTCGCCGGAAGAAGTCAGTCGGTGGGAGGGCGTCACCCTCACATATACAACGGAGAAGAAGGCCCATTACGGCGGGACGTTCTCGACACGCGTGGTTCGTAGTCATCCGTTCTATCCCGATCGTAAGATCCTCCGCTTCGCCGAGGTCGTCGAGACCAAGCTCAACCCGGTGCAGTTGGATATCGACGGAACCGACGACCCTGGGTTCTACGCGGAACTCGAGGGCCGCGTCCTAGACCCGAAGTATCGTGCGCTCCACAGCTGGCTGCCGGGCGACGTCGTGATCGTCGACAACCACGCCTTCCTCCACGGCCGCACACCGTTGGGCAAGAACACCGGACGCAGCTTCCGCCGCATCCAGATCTTGTAAGCCCGCTCGGGACCCGACCTACGCGGGCGGAGAAGCTGTGGCGGCGGCGATCCTGAAGCCGATCCATCTTCTCGATCGTCGACTTCGCTAAATGATTTGGTACCGCGCGTTGCGTGATCTCATCAAGTTACCGAACAAGTCGTGGGACCGACGCACGGCGGCCGCTAGCTTGGCTCATATTCTCGAGCAACAGAATCACGTGATCGATCGGCCGAACAGTGACCACCACCCTTGTGTTCATGACAGACGACCCCGTGGAGTGCATGCTGGTCCAGCGTGAATTGGCCCGCAGCGGGCCGCTCACGAACCATCCCTGTCGTACTCGCCGTCACTGCGGGAGTGGTCCGGCTCGAAAATCTCCGGCTATTCTGCGATTTCCCACTCTGCTCCGAGAAACTGCAAAACCAGACGCCGATCCGCAGTGTTAGCCCTCGATGAGAAGCGTACCCAATGTAGAGGTCGTTCTAAGAGCTTGATCGCAAGCGATGGGAGCAAAGCTAATGGTAGTCAAGGGGCTTGGAGTCTGGTTGGCGGTGGCAGTCGTGTTGTTGGGTGTTGCCCCGGCGGCTTCGTTGCTGACCGCGCAGGTCACGAATCTGACTGCTCTCCACCAAGCGGGGCAGACCTTTCTCACGTGGACCGAATCCGCCGGAGCGGGCGTGTCGTATCGAGTCTATCGGAGCTCGCAGCCGATCCTGGCTATCGATGTGTCGGCTGAGTTCCTCGGTGAGGTCGACGAGCTCTCCAGCGAGAACCTCCGCCAAACGGGACTCAGTGGCGGGCCGTCGTTCTTCCGGATCACCGAGCTCGGCACACCGTTAGAGGCAACAGACGGACTCTTCGTGCACACGGTCAGCGCGGACGGCGACGGGTTCTACGCGGTCACGTCGGTAGTAGGCGGTTTCGAGGATACGACGGTCAGCTCCGGACAGAACTCGCTCACCTCTCCAGTTGCGGAAACGGCAGCGACGCCCCGACCGATCTTGCAGTCGATCGTTGGATTTCGGCGGCACTACGTGCACTGGGTCTCCGATCAGGACACGGCCTTCGCACCGGCCATGTGGAATCGCCCGAGTCGCGCGTTCAACCTGCGAGTCATCCATAACCCCAGCTTTGTCGGCCCACGTCCGGTGCTCCTCAAGTTGCACGCCCGCGGCGGGAACTATCAGCTTCCTCCTGATTTCCTTCACCCCGAGGCGGTGGTTCTTTCGCCGGACGATTGGATTGGTGAGAGTCCCGGGAACACGTTCTGGTACGGCCTCAACGAGGCGTTCCCCGACACTTCGGCCTACGCTCGAAACGTGAACGTGGACTACACCGTGCGTCGCGTCATGGCGGAACTCGACTTCGTGCAGAACGAATCGCTCTTCGATGCCGACCCCGATCGCGTCTACCTCTCCGGGTCGTCCATGGGGGGAGTCGGCGCGGTCTTCCTTGCCTACCGTTACCCGGACCGATTCGCTGCGGCGCACGCCATCGTCCCGAAGTTCGACTTCAGTTGCAGTGCCGATCAGTGCTGGCTCGAACCGGAGAACGGAGACCTTCTCTGGGGGACGTTGGCGGGCAACCTGCCGACGACCGACGGCATCGGTGTCTACGATCGACTCAACCTCGGGTTTCTTGCCGAGGCGGAACCGGGCGCCGACAGACCGCTGATCACCGCGTGGAATGGCCGCAACGATGTCGTCGTAGGTTGGCCCGAGAAGCCCCCGACCTACCAGGCAATCCTGAGTGCGCGGCAACCCGCGGTTTTCCTATGGGACGAGAGCGAGCACGGCGGGATCGGGGGAGTCTGGGGAGCGGTGATGAACCAGCGCCGCGCCGAGATGTGGAGTTACCGTATCGCGCAGGCGCTGCCCGCCTTCTCGAGTTTGTCGATCGACGACGATCCGGGCGAAGGAGATCCGATCGATGGAGATCTCGTCGGCTCGATCAACGGCTACTTGGAGTGGGATGTCGCGTCGATCGAAGACACGGTGCAACATCACGCAATCCGCTGTGCCCTCCGCAGCACAACCGCCTTGGACGACGCTCCAGCGGCAACCGCCACAGTCGATTGGACACCGCGTCGACTGCAACAGTTCTTCCTAGTGCCGGGGGCGAGCTACCTCTTCTCGAACTTCCAAGAGCCATCCGGCAATGAGATCGAGAGTCGCTCGGTGGTTGCCGACGCAAACGGAATCGTCACCGTGCCCGCTGCCATCGTGACCCAACAAGGCAACGTCTTCCGCCTCGAGACTCTCGTGACCACGCCGGAGTTTCGCCGTGGCGATTCCAACCAGGATGCAGAGACCAACATCGGAGATGCTATCTACACACTCTCGCATCTCTTCTCGTCGGGACCGCCATCCATTTGCGCCGCCGCCGCCGACGCCAACGACGACAACCAAGTCGACATCGGCGATGCCATCTTCACGCTCGCCTACCTGTTCTCCTCGGGCTCGCCACCACCCGCGCCAGGTCCGGACCTATGCGGAGTCGACCCCTCTTCCGGCATCGACTGTGGTTCATACCCGTGCCCTTGAGTGCCCGCGCGATGGAACGCACTAGTCGTGTGAACGCGAAACGACGAGCCCAATAGGCGAAAGTGCGCTCCCAAACAACGAGCTTCCGCGAGCGCGCATAAAGGGGTCTGGGGCGCACGCGACGGCGAAGCCAAACAACGAACTTCCGCGAGCGACGTGCGGGTTCCCGGGGCACACCCGGCCGTTGCCTGGTCTCACAGAGCGGCGACGCGTACAGATACACAAACGCGCTCACCCGCAGAGTGACAGCGCCGCAACGAAGCCAAGAATCAAAGAGGGGGGTCTGGGGGGGCACCCCCCAGAGTAACGAAAGCTGGTGTCGAGACTTGAACTCGAAACCTCCGCATTACGAATGCGGTGCTCTACCAATTGAGCTACACCAGCGCAGATTCTGCTATTGGCCGTTGGCGACTGGGAAGTCGACACGGGCCGGGTGGGCGACAAGGCGTCGCCCGATTGGCCCGGCAGTCTAGCGAGCGGTTTCCGTTGGCGCAATGCCCGCGACTTCGGTTTTCGTGGTTTCCGAAGTCGTTTCCGGCGTTGGCTCTACGGTTGGTTTCGGTGGGGGAGTGAGCGCTTCGCGAGGGTCGCTGAGCGGGGCTGCTTCCGAAGTCGGCGTCGGAGCGGCTTGTTGATCGCGGCCGTGCGGATGCGCTTGGTCGTAGGTTTTGGCGAGTCGGTCGTGCGTCAGGTGGGTGTAGATCTGCGTGGTCGCGAGATGCTTGTGACCGAGCAGTTCCTGCACGACGCGGAGGTTCGCGCCGCCGTCGAGCATGTGAGTTGCGAACGAGTGCCGCAGAGTGTGCGGGCTGGTCTTCTTGTCGAGATTCGCGACCCGCAAGTACTTGTCGAGGATCTTGCGAATCGATCGATCGGAGATGCGCTTGCCGAAGCGATTGAAGAAGACCGGGCTCGGCTCGCCGTGCAACCACGGGTGTGGGATGGCGGCGTGGTAACGACGGATCGCTTCGAGGGCGAAGCTTCCGATCGGAACGATGCGTTCCTTGCGACCCTTACCGCGAGCGCGCACGACGCTCTGCTCTTGATCGATGTCATTCCAGTCGAGTGAGATCAACTCCGTGACGCGAAGGCCGGTGGAGTAGAGCGTCTCGAGGATAGCGCGGTCACGAAGGCCGCGCATGGTGTCTTTGGCTGGCGTATCGAGCAAGCGCAGGATCTCGCGTACCGTGAGGAAGTGGGGCAGCGCCTTCTTCAACTTCGGCGTGCGCACATTCAGGAACGGATTGCGATCGCTGATGCCTTCGCGCTGGAGGTAGCGGAAGTACGAGCGAACTGAGGCGAGTTTGCGAACCACGGTCGTCTTCGAGTAGCCCTCTTCATCGAGGAAGGCGAGGAAGCGCCGCACCTGGTAGGTGTCGAGTTTGGCGAGTTCGTCGAGATCTTCGACTTTGAAGAACTCACGAAGTTGCACGAGGTCGGTGGTATACGCACGGATGGTTTGCGGGCTGAGATTGCGTTCGTCTCTCAGGTGACGGATGAAGTCCTGCATAGTCATTGCAGCTTCCCGGCGATGGAACGTTCGCAGAAGTCCGTTCGACTAGACGGCGGTCCCAGCAGGCGTGACCTGGTGAGATCATGAGCCCGGCGGGCATGAACGAAACAGTTGTTCCACGGACGGTTGCCCATGTTCACTCGTCCCCGTTCACGGAACCGTTCCACGACCGATGGTCGTGAGCGGTGTCACACATGCAAGCGTCTAGTTGTCTGTCGCTTCTACGAGCCTTTCGTATCGCTAAGCTGGCCACAGCGGCGTAGGGCCAGCGTCGGGAGCATACCTCCTCGTGTTTTGATGGTCCAAGAGAAAACAACCCGGCCTACAGGTCCTGGTGGGCCTGTCCAATCAGTTCGCGAGCGATCTCGCGCGCTTGTTCGGAGTCCAGACCCGGCGGTTCCTCCTCGGGAGGATTTCTGAACTCGAGCAGGCTCTCTAGTAACTCGGGAAATGACGGGCGGTCGTAAAGGAAGCAGTATTCGTCACTGCCGAGCACGACCATGAGCGAGTTGCTCTTCTCCATGTTTCCCTCCCCTCTGACTTACTCGTTTGAATCACGTAGCGCTTCGAGACGCGCGAAGCATTGCTCGATAGCTTCGAACGCCACGAAGTCGATGAAGCGATCAGACGAACGCAGAATGCGATCGACGTCGGTCATGCCGCGGTCGTCGTCCGACAACGTCCACGCGTATTTCTGTACTTCGAAAGCGGTTTGCGGGTCGTCCGTGCGGTACACCGCTTGGAACGACAACTGGTGCTTGGCGATCTGTCCGAAGCCGCCGACTGGCATGTGTCCCTGGCGATCGAGATCGAGACCGGAGTCACCGGGTCGTCTGACTCCCGAAGGAACGTAGACGTGAACTTCGATCGACGCGGAAGGCGGGTAGTACGGATCGAACGTCAACACCTTGATTTCGACCAGCGCCTGTGAAGTTGCGGCGATCGGCAACTCGTCCAGTGTGTAGCTTGCTGGCATCGGTTGGCCGTCTGTGACGGGGTAGTCGGTCAAGACGACTCGATCGATACCGTCGACTCGTAGTAGGTTTTTCCGAAACGAATCGGTCCACGACTGTGAGCGATCGAGCGACTCCGCAATGATCGGGAGCAGGCTCACTTCTTCGAGTTGCTCGAGTGGGTTTGCAATGCGCGGTCCGATGCATGCAGTCGTGACGAGCGCAAGTAGAGCGACGCTGGCGTGCTTCATGGTCGCCTCTCGTCTCGGTTGGGCAACGATCGGTTGCCGAGTTTCGCGGGTGGTTCGAAGGAGCCGGGCTTCAGGCTGACAATGCGCGGTGATCCCGATCGGTCAGAGGTGAAGTAGATGCGTCCGTCGAGTCCCCACGCCGGTGCGTAGTCGGGGCCGAGCGAAGTCGTCAGTTGCACTCGACGTCCGTCGAGATTGACGATCCACAAGTCGTCTGCGCTCGGCGGCGCGTCGGGTGATTCGATCGGGGAGCGAGCGGTGCCGTACACGAGGCTTCGCGAGTTCGGCGACCACGACGGCTGTATGGTTCCCCACGTCTCTTCGGTGACGACTTCTTCGGGAGCGCCGCCGTCGACCGAGACCATCCAGATGCCGTACCAACCTTGACCTCGTCCGGAGGGACGTTGGAAGGCGAAGTACTGCCCGTCGGGTGACCACTCAGGGTAGAGACCGGGCCCGATCTGGGTGCGCTTGTGGGTATTCACATCGATACGCCACAGGTACCATTCGCCGCTCGCTTCGCGAGCGCAGTATGCGATCGAGCGACCGTCGGGGCTCCACGTGGGGTGGATCTCGTCCGAGTCAGAGCGGGTCAGGTGCCACGGGGCGGCGCTACCCTCGACCGGAATGATCCAGATGTCGTAGTTGCCTTCTCGGTCCGATGCGTAGGCGATCCACCGACCGTCCGGCGAGAACTTCGGCTGGATGTCGCGGTAGCCACTGCGCGTCTTCTCGACGGGGCCACCGGATTCGACGCGCTGGATGTAGACGTTAGACTTGGTCGAGTGACGCGTCGAAGAGAACGCGATGAGCTTGCCGTCGGGAGAGACATCGACGTCGAAGTCGCCGCCGAGCGTGCCATGGGTGTGGACTTGCAGGTCGACGTACGGTCGACCCTTGTTGGAGAACGTTACCGCTGGGACTTCGGGCGGGCCGACGGTGGTCGTCGAGTTTGCCGGCGTCGGCTTGCCCGATTGAGTTTCGTCGGGCAATTTGGCACCGACAAGGCTCTTCGGAGGCGTCGCGGAGTGCGGGCCTGATTGCCACGAGAACGGGGCGCAGCCGGCTACGAGCAGGAGGCACAAGGTTGCTCGTAGAATCCCTCTCGGAAGAATCATCGCGGGGTCGTCTCCTTGGCGTCTCCGACACGGGCATCGCGTCGGCTGAATGTTTTTTCGGACGTTGCCGCCTGAGCCTGTAACCCTTTTGAGCAAATACCGAGGACGACCGAAGTGCAGACCCCGCAAGGCCCTTTCGACGTAGCTCCGCGCGTTGAGGCGATAGAAGTGCCGCTGGCAGTCGGGCCGCTTCTGAATTCTTTGCGTGGGGCAGTCGACCCAGTGGTGCTGGAAAGCGGGCAGGACGTTGCGGGTACCGGGACCTGGCACGTGCTCGCGGCATGCCCGTGCGGACACGCCACCATTCGCGGACCTCGCTGGGTGCACGCACTCAACGGCCGAGTAACCGAGGGTGACGCTGCCGACGGAGTCGATCCGCTGACTCGGGTGGAACAGTGGTGGCAGTCCTGGTCGACGACGGACGGGTTGCCGGAGGAGTTAGCGGCGATCGGTGCTCCCTTCGCCGGTGGCGCGATCGGATACTTCGGTTACGAACTCGGCGCGTACTGTGAGGACGGGGCGTCTCGGCCGACCGGCCGGCGCCTCGACTTGACGCAAGCGAGTCCGTTTGCGGCGGACATCTTCGAAGCGATCCCTGACCTTCAGCTCTACCTCTACGACGAAGTGCTGTTGATCGAGCGCGAGACCGGCGCTGGATACTTCGTGCACCGCGGGCGCGCGGGAGTCGAGTCCCGACGCTGGTGGGAGCAGGCGGCTGCGGCTGAGTCGGCGGACGAGTCGAAGATTCGACCCGTCGAATCCGCGTCGGTCAGTTTGTCCGACGCCGACTACTTGGCCGCGGTGGGAGAGGTCCGATCCCTCATCGCGGAGGGCGCGGTCTACGAAGTAAACCTGACGCGTTGTCACCGGTTCGACGGTGGCCCGTCGGCGTGGCAACTGTTCCAACGCTTGCGCGCGGCGCAGCCCGTTCCGTACGGCGCGCTGTTGCCGTGGTCACCCGTCGCCGTTGTTTCAGCGTCGCCGGAGTGCTTCCTGCGCCGACGGGGCCGCGACGTCGAAACTCGGCCCATCAAAGGGACCGCGCCGCGAACCGGAGACGCCAGCCGTGACGAAGAGGCGAAGCACCTCCTGCTCGCCAGCGAGAAAGAGCGGGCGGAGCTCGCCATGATCATCGATGTCGAGCGCAATGATCTCGGGCGAGTCTGCGACGTGGGCTCGGTGGTGGTCGTGGAAGAAGCGGCGCTCGAACCGTACGCGACGGTATTCCATACGGTTGCCACCGTGCGGGGCCGCTTGCCAGAGCGGTGTACGCCGTTCGAGTTGCTACGGGCGACGTTCCCGGGTGGATCGATCACCGGCGCCCCGAAGATCGCGGCCATGGAGGCGATTCGTCGCTTCGAGACATGTCCGCGCCGGGCGTACACCGGGTCGATCGGTTGGATTGCCCCCGATGGCGACCTGGATCTTTCGATCGCGATTCGCACGGCGCTGCGTTGTGGTGACACCACGCTGTTCGCCGTGGGCGGGGCGGTGACGTGGGACTCGGTTCCCCAGCGGGAACTCGAGGAACTTGGCGACAAAGGGCGCGCCGTGTTTCGTGCCATCGGGGTCGCGCCCGATTCGTAAGTACGTGTGATTTCGACAATCCTCAACGCTCGTCGCGCTTCGGGCGGCTATCTGCGATCACATTTGCGAACGAACGATGGCAACGGAAGGAATGAGGGTCCTATGGTCATGAAATTTTCTCCCGGATGGCAGAACGCCAAGATCACTCCGATCCCGAGTGATACGGAATTGACGCGTCTACGCACCGGCAAGTCGAAGTCGCAGCAGAAGCGCGAGGGTATCTCCGAGAAGTGCATCAGCTATCAGACCGCCAATAACAAGAAGCGTGAAGACGGTAAGGTTTTTCTCTCGTTCTTCAGCGAAACAGACATGCGAAACGCGATTCAGTACGCACACGACGCGTTCAACCATGACGCCGGCGTGAGGGCATTGCTCGCCGACGCGATTGGCACGGTCAGTACCGTGACCATCGACCAAGGGACGCACCAAGAGGAAGATCGAACCGGGGGCGGTTTCAAACTCCACTTCGACGCACGACGTTCGAGTGACGATCTTTGCTTTCACATGTACGTCGGTCAGAACACGTGGGGTGGTCTACGCATCGTCGAGGTCTCCTACAATGGGTCCGCCGGCTTCAAAGACGTGACGCCGACTCGTATCTGAGACTCGTGATGACGAAAGGGGGCCGACGCGGCCCCCTTTCACTCTTCGTTTTCTTACGTCGTCGAAACGTTCGGTGACGTGGACCTACAGCGCCGTCCTACAACGCGGGCGCCGGCGGCAAGTACACTTCGCTTCCGACCGAGACCGCGGGCCCTCCCCACGACCCCCAGTACTCCGTGCCACCTCCCACGATCAATACGAAGTCATCCGCGGTGCCGAGTTGTTCGTCCGGTCCCGCGAGTCGAGACAATGTGTGACCGAGGCGCGCTGAGTTCAGGGTGACGATTGCACTCGCATCTCCGAACCCAGCCAACGCGTCGTCGGGAATGTCGTCGTCGGTGCGAAGCCACGTTCCCTGGACCCCGGTTGGGTTCTGCGTCGACCGAGTTGCGGCCAAATCCCAGGGGGGGTCGATGTCGGCGTTGTATTGCGCGTCGAAGAACTCGCCCCCTTGTACTGTGAGGTCGCAGCCGATCACGTCTTGCGTGCAGCCCGACGGAGGCACGGTGACCGCGACACCTCCAGCCGTGAACAGCCACGTCCCGTCGACCGCGGTACCGTTGCGGATTCGCCGATTGGCGAGCGGGATCACGGGCGCAAACGTGCGCCCGAACACGGCTCCGCACGAGGCCGCGGTTTCGACGCCTTGGACTGCGGTTGGCGGCTCGATCTCGAGTGCGATGATTCCGCTCGCAGGCCCGAAGCCCGTGAACGTGAACGCGAAGAGCTCGCCGGGAATGGTGGAGTTCGCGCACTGGGCGTCGTTGGTGTCTCCGTTGGACACGAGCACTGCGTTGGTGAGACCTCCCTCGCCGTCCCACGTTTGATCGCCGAATGACCCGAGGTTCGTCAGCGAGCCGCGTACTCTGTCACTCCCGGTAAGACCCGGAAGGGTGCTGTTGAAGCCGGTTGTTTGGTCGTAGAACTCGATACTGGACTGAATGCTCTGTCCCAAGAACCCAAGGAACTTGAGATCTGGCGCGAACACGCCACTCAATGTCTGAAAGCCACCGGCAAACAAGACGATGTCGTCGGCCGTTCCCAAGACGCTATCGAAGCCGGCGATCGTGGTCGAAGCGTGCGAGCTGCGGCCGCGCGGGGTTTGTAGTTCCGTGGTTGATCCGGTGATGTCTAGCGCCGGGGAGAACTCGTTGGTCGTCGGATCGAAGAACTCGACATCCCTGACGCTCGGAAAGACCGTGATGTCGAACTGGAAGAACGGGCTTCCCGGCGGAAAGTTGGGGTCGATGATGGTCTCTGCTACCGACGCCTGTCCGCCGACGATCAAGACCTTCCCGTTAGCCATTGGCGTCGCCGTGTGCCGGAAGCGCGGAGTGATCATGGGGTTGGCGGTCGGAGAGAACACTCGAGTCAGCGGATCGAATCGGAAGCCCGACTCGCTGGCGGGCGCTATAAGGATGTCGAACGTTCCACCGCAGACGAGGGCAGATCCATCGTCGAGCAAAGTGCTGGTGTGATCGATCCGTCCGCCCGTTGGAAGCACGATGGGGGTTCCGAGGAAGTTCGTGTCGATGAAGTCTCCGAGGAACGAGCCGGACGGGTCGGCGAGCGTCGGGTCGAAGACCTCGACGGTATCGAGGCTGGTGAAGCTGTTTTCGTCGCTTCCTCCAACGATCAGTACTCGACCGTCGTCGAGTGTGGTCGCGGTGTGAAAGTAGCGGGGTGTTTCGAGCTGTGGTCCGACTTCGAAGGAGTTGCCGTTTTCGGTCGGAGAGATCACGCGAATCGAAATCGTTGTGAACGCGCTTCCCGTTGGGTTCGATCCTATCACCGCGTGGCTGGTCTCAGGCCACGCTTCCGTCGGCGCACCGGAGATGACGCCAGTTGCCGTATCGAGGTCGAGTCCATTCGGTAGATTTGGCGACACGGAGTAACTGATCACGGGACCGCCGGTGGACGACGGCACGTTGGGAGCAATCGGTTGGTCCAGTAGGTAGACCGCCACCGGTGTGGAGTAACTGAGGCTCGCCGGTGGGTCGTCGATCACCGTGACGTTGATCGTCGTGAAGGTGCTTCCTGCCGAGTTCGAGGCGACGACGACGTGGTCGGTCGCGGGCCACAGGACGGTCGGCGCACCACTGATCACTCCCGTGACGGCGTCGATCGTCACGCCGCTCGGAAGGAGAGGAGCCACGATGTATTCGTCGACTGCTCCGCCCGTTGACGTCGGAACGTTGTCGATGATCGGCAGCCCGAGGAAATAGCTTGGCATCGTATCGGAGTATGTCAGGTCGAGCGGCGGATCCGACGCGCAGCCTCCGTCGACGCAGTCGAGCGTATCCGGTGTCGGATCTGCCCCGCACATCGGAAACGGCGCCGGGATCGCGCCGGTGATGAACAGGTACGACAACAGCGATACGGGATCGGAAACATCCGCCGCGCCGTCGTCGTTGACGTCGATAGCGTCGAGACAGTCGACCGATTCTCCTTGGAACAGGTGCCCCAAGGCGAGGACCGCGTCGGCGATGTCTACGGCGCCGCTGACGTTGGCATCGCCGCGGACGAAGTCGGCCGCTTGCAGGGTCGAGCTCGTTGCCAGTGTGCAGAGCAGAGCAATCGTGCAGCTGAGTCGCATAGGGAACTCACCTTCGTTGAGCATTCGAATGAACCAGGGACGAAGAAGCCGCATGGTAGGGCGCCCAACGGGATCGAACAGCAACTTTTTCAGCGCCGCCAGAGCGTCGTCGCTTGAAATGCAGCTACTTCCTGGATGGTGTCGCGACTACGATACGGGCGACGCGAAAGATCGAGCGTCGTTGGTTCGCACAACGGGGAGGTACCGAATCGTGAGCTGTTCAATGTGTCTGAGGATCGTGTCACTGGTTCTGCTGATGACGGCGGGGTCGTTCTCTTTCGCCCAGGTCACGATCGACTCCAACTCGCCCGAGCCGATTCGTCCGTTCGCAGGTTCGCTGTTGGTGTCGAGTGAGACCGTTCCGGAAGGTGCGTATCGACAGTTCGTTCAACTCGCCGGTGGAGAAGACGCGAAGCTGTTCGTGCTCGGCTCGCCGCGTGATCCGTTCGGCGAGGCGACGTTTGTCGATGACCCCGCGCTTGCGACCGGCATTTGGGTCGGCAAGAAGGCTACGGCCGTAGTGATTCCGCAACAGGTCGAACAGTTGCGCGGGCACCTCGAACGTGGTGCGGTCGTCGGCAGCAATTGCACGGCACTGTTCGGTGTCGCAGGTCTGTTGCCCGGATCGATGGTGTTCTTCGACAAGGAACTCGACGACGCGTTCGTGTCGCTCGAACAGCATCCCGGAACCGCCGGTTACTTGTTGGGGCCGAGTTCGGCGATGGAAGTGCGAGACGGTCGTCGCATCCTGATCGTGGGCGATCCGGTCGTGGCGATGGTGGGCTCTGGCGGCGGACGTGCGCGCGAGACCGAGTCCCTGGAGTCACGATCGTCCCAACGTCGCGGTGTGCGACGGCAACGTTACGCGGCCGACCTCTTGGCGTGGAGTCGCCGCGCCCAAACTCGATTGCTGGCGGTCTTTCCCCGAGCCAATCCACCGGTACCCGAAGTGCGTCAGGGATCGCTCTTGATCGTCGGCGGCGGTCGCATGGGAACGAAACTGTGGGATCGCTTCGTCACCGAAGCCGGCGGCAAGGATGCGAAGATCGTTTGCATCCCGACCGCGTCGGGCCAGCCCGAAGGCAACAAGCGCAGTGGCGGAGCCGGCGCGCTGCGGCGGTACGGTTGCACCAACGTGACCGTGTTGCACACGCTCGACCGTCGCAAAGCGAATGACGAGGCGTTCTGCGCGCCGCTCGTCGGAGCGACCGCGGTGTGGTTCGACGGCGGGCGGCAGTGGCGGCTCGTCGATTCGTACCAGAACACGCGCGCGCACCAGTTGATGCTCGACGTGCTGAAACGGGGCGGTTGTATCGGAGGCTCCTCGGCCGGCGCGTCGATTCAGGGAGACTACATGGCGCGCGGCGCCCCTCGTGGACCGGGGTGGATCGCGGCGCCGGGCTACGAGACGGGGCTCGGTTTTCTTCCGGGCGTCGCCATCGATCAACACTTTCATCAGCGACGTCGCATGGCTGACATGACGCACTTGATGGGGCTCTATCCGCAGATCCTCGGTCTCGGCATCGATGAAGGCACTGCCGTGTTCGTCAAAGAGCACACCGCGCTCGTGTTGGGAGAGGCCGTTGTGTCGTTCTACGATCGACAGAAGCCCGTCGTCGAGGGTGAACTCGATCACCTCGAGCTGCGCGACGGGGACCGCTACGACCTGAAGAAGCGCTCACCAATCAAGATGTTCTGAACTCGCGGAAGGGTTGCGCCGATAATCCAGCGGAGGTTTGCAAATGGTGAGTCGGCGGACGTGGCGCTTGGGCGCGGTGGTTCTGGTCGCTGTCATTGTGTGTGTGTTCGGCTGGATTCTGTTTGCCGACGCCGCTCCTCCCTACGACGACGACCTTCAGCCGGCCGCTCTTCCCGAACTGGAACACGACGCGCTTCGGCAATACCTCCAAGCGCCGAAGGTGCTCAGCCTGGCGCCGGGCTCGCGCCTACCGTCGATCGATCAGTATTGGGCGGACAGCGACCCGATCCTATTGGCTTGGGCCTCCGCCAATCGAGCCGCGGTGAAGCTGGTGACCGACGCTGTCACCACTGGTTTTCGTTTGCCCGAGTGTCTGCGACCCAGTGATCCCATTCCCAGCCTTCTCGATGCGCACAATCTCGCCATGCTTCTGGTGATCGAAGGCGATCGATTGCAGAACGAGGGGCGCACTCGAGACGCTATGGCGGCGCGACTCGTCGCTGTTCGTCTCGGCACCATCTTCTCCGATGGCAACGCGGTCACAATGTCGGCTTGCATCGGCATGTCGATGCGGCTGACGAGCCTTCGCGCCATCGTTCATGCGTTGGGTGATCTGGACGCGGACGGACTTCGCTGGTTACGAAGCGAGTTGCGATCGTTGCGCGTGACCGATCAGATGGTGAGCGAGATCGTGAAGCGCGAATATCGCTTGTCGGCGCTGCTCTGCGACGAGCGCAAGAGCTACGCAGGGATCGATCCCGTGTTCTTCAAACCTAACCAGACGAAGCGGCTGTTGTCGGCGTTTCACCGCGAGCTCTTGGCCGACATTGAACGGCCACCGGGCGAGCGGCGCACCCACAAGCTGGTGGAGCGTGCGACGACGGCGTCGACGCTTGGCCGTTGGGTGCGCGCAAATCCTCAAGGGGAGGCGTACGCGTTCTGCGTCCCGGCCGCGTTTTTGTCCAAGATCGACGAGCTGCGCTACTGGGACGACGCCACCGATCACCTGATCGCGATCCGGTTGTTTGAGCTGCGAACCGGACGCCGTCCTGAGCGGCTGTCGGAGCTCGTGCCACGAGAACTCCAGGTGGTCGGACGGGATCCGTTCGACGGACAGCCTCTGCGCTACGACTCGTCGGAGGGGTTGATTTCGTCTCCGTTTCGATCCGACGCTTGGTTTCGGCTCCCCCAATAAGCGGGTCCGAGGCGGCTTAAGTTATTTGTAGGTTTATGTATATGTCGTTTCTTCGATCCCAGTGCCCGTTCGCTCTAGAATCAAGTGTTTGAGTACCGAAACACTTTGACGCCAACTCAACCACGGCGTAGGATCCGGCGCGCAACTTTGACCCCTCGGGAAAGCGAACCGTACCGTGAAGCCTACCCTTCAGCCGACTGCCGCAGAGACCGCCGCCCGCACGCTCGTTCGCCCCGCCGACGCTTCGACGGGATTCGTGTCGACGCCGATCTGCCGGCTTCCCCGAAACGCCACCGGCCTCATCGATCTCGACGGGCTCGAAGCGGGTGACCGACGAATCGCGACTGCGATCGGCCTCGTGTCACACGCTCCCGCTCGCCTCGCTCGCGCCGGACGGAACTGCATCGTCGAAGTTCACAACACGCGAATTGCCGTGACCCGGGCGCTCGCCGAGCGACTGTGTCTTCGCTTGGCTAACGCGAACTGAACCTTCCATGACCGTCTCATCGGAAGCCGCCGAGGCTCGACAGCCAGCGAGCGTTCAGGAACCCATTCGAAGGTTCGCGCTGCTCGGGAATCCCAATACCGGTAAGACGACGCTGTTCAACCGGCTGTGCGGCTTGCGCGCCAAGACAGCGAACTATCCCGGTGTCACCGCCGACGCTCGAGTGGGCCGCCTCGAACTTGGCGGGGTCGGGGTGATCGAACTGACGGATCTTCCAGGATTATACTCGCTTGACCTCGAGTTGCCGGAGGCCGAGTTCTGTCGCGATGCGATCGCCGGCCGCGTGTCTCGCTGTGGCGAACCCCATGCGTTACTCGCCATCGCCGACGCTTCCAATCTGCGTCGCAATCTAGCCCTCGTTCTCGAAGTGATCGCTCTAGGAAAGCCGACGGTCATCGCGCTCAACATGATCGACGAAGCTGAGCGCCGCGCCCTGCGAATCGACGTCACTGATTTGGAACGTCGCCTCGGCTGTCCCGTGGTCGCGATCAATGCGCGCAACGGTTCAGGTATCGGCGGGCTGTTGAGCGCTGTCAAAACGCTGGCGACTGCTCCGACTCTACCGAGTATCCAGGTACCGGTTTCCGAGGACGACCGTAGCGAACTCGTCGAGGAGCTGGTGAGCGCGGTCACGACGCGTGACGAGTCGGTTCGTCCGAAGGGTCGGGTGACCGACTGGTTAGATCGTGTGTTCGTGCACCCCGTTCTAGGAATGGGCGTCTTCGCGGCCGTGATGTCCGCGCTGTTCATGGTCATCTTCATTTTGGCTCAGCACCCCATGGGATGGATCGAATCCGCCTTTTCGTGGTTGGGCGGGGCTGTTTCGAGTGTCGTCTCCGAAGGCGTGGGTCGCGACTTCCTCGTCGATGGTGTCATCGGCGGCGTCGCCGGGACCGTGGTGTTCCTTCCGCAGATCTGCCTATTGTTCTTCCTCTTGTCGATTCTCGAGGACACTGGGTATCTCGCGCGCGCTGCGTTTCTTGCCGATGGAGTGTTACGGCGCTTCGGGTTGCCGGGGACAGCGTTCGTTCCGTTGTTGTCGAGCCATGCGTGTGCGCTTCCCGGCATCATGAGTGCGCGTTTGATTCCCGATCCGCGAGAGCGCTTGGCGACCATTCTTGTGGCGCCGTTCATGAGTTGTTCGGCTCGCATTCCGGTGTACGTCCTGCTGATTACGTTGCTGTTCCCCGGCGGGGGGTGGCGGGCCGGCTTGGCGTTCGTGGGTTGCTACGTCTTGGGCGCCGTCGTCGCGCTGTTGACCGCGATCCTCGTGCGTCGCACGGTGTTGACCGGCGGTTCGAAAGCGCTCCTGATCGAGCTGCCGAGTTACAAGTTGCCGTCGTTACGAAATGCGCTTCTGACTACCTGGGACAAGGGCACGTTGTTCCTACGAAATGCGGGTACGGTCATCTTGACCATCTGCATCGTGCTGTGGGCGCTATCCGCGTTTCCGCGGTCGGACGCGCCACCGGAGGTCGCCACGCTGCGTGAGGCGTCCGCAGTCGCCGCGAGCGAAGGACGCGATCAAGTCTCGGCTGAGTTGTCGGTCGCCGCGGGCCGCCTCGAGAATCGCGCGGCGCTTCGCTACAGTATCGCCGGCCGTATCGGCGTCGCCGCAGAGCCGGTCTTTGCGCCGCTCGGATACGATTGGCAAGTGTCGATCGCGGTGTTGACCAGCTTCGCCGCGCGCGAGGTGTTCGTTTCCACCATGCTGGTCATGCTCGGGCTCGAAGAGGACGGCGACGTCGAGAATCCAGGCTTGGTCCGCCGCGTTCGCGACGCCGAGCGTGACGACGGCTCCCCGGTCTTCGCCCCGGCGACGACGGGGAGCTTGCTGGTTTTCTACGTGCTGGCAATGCAGTGTCTACCGACGCTGGCCGTGACGCGACGCGCCGCCGGCGGTTGGAAGTGGGCGCTGATTCAGCTCTTCTACATGACCGCCGTCGCCTACGTTGCCGCGTGGGTCACCTTCCTCATCGCATCGCAGTTCATCTGATCCGACCCGATCGTGTGCGGCGAGCCGTTTCATCGACTATGCTGGCCCCGTTGTGAAGCGCGTTTGGGCTCGTGCATGACGGGAGTATTCGATGCTAAGTCGTTGTTACCCGCTGGCGTTGGCGTTAGTCGTCGCCGTTGAGCTGGTCGCGTGTGCGGACATTCCAGTGATCGAAATTCACTTCGGGTTGACCCAGTCGGTAGGCGCCCCGGGGTTACCGCAGCGTTGGGTCAATGTGCACGGCAATGTCTCCTCCGTCGATGGTATCGCCTCGCTGACCTATACGTTGAACGGCGGCCCCGCGAGTTCTCTCAACATCGGTCCTGATGATCGGCGGCTGATGGCCGCCGGCGACTTCGTCATCGAGATCGACAAGGACGATCCCAATTTCGTTTCCGGATTCAACTCGGTCGAGGTCTCCGTGGTCGATGGCGCCGGCGATCCGAACAGCGAGATCGTTACCATTGACTACGTCTCCGGATTGACCTGGCCGATGCCGTACTCGATCGACTGGTCGAGTTCGCCAGACCTACACGACGTTTTGGACGTCGTCGACGGGGTGTGGGAAGCGGTCGCTGGCGGGGCACGTCTCGCCAATCCTGCGACCTCGTTCGGCTACGACCGGTTGCTGGCGCTCGGCGACCTGACATGGCAGGACTATGATGTCGCGGTCGAGATCACGATCTTTGATTACGCGCCGGGCTACCTCGGGCCGACGCAGGGTTCGGCGACGGTGGGGCTGACGACATCGTGGCAAGGGCATACCGTTTTAGTGCCCGGGGAGCAGCCGCGAGCCAATTGGCGCCCCCAGGGTGCAAACTTGAGCTACGACTTCTATTATCTAGGCGCCGAACGTCTCTACCTCGGACTCGGGCGCGACACAGGCCCAACGTTCTTCCCTGCCGACCCATCCTTCACGCTCGACCTCGGTACGACATACTGGTTCAAGATGCGCACCATGACCCTGCCCGGCGGACACACAGACTACGGCGCGAAAGTCTGGGAGAGTGGTCAACCCGAACCAAGCGAGTGGCTTCTTCGCGTGGTGGAGCACAACGACCCTCAACGGGTCGGCTCGGTCTTGTTGGGCGCGCACCATGTCGATGCCACCTACGGCGATGTGGTGGTCGAGCCCGTGGTCGACGATATGACCGGGCCGGTGATCAGTAACGTCGTTGTCGAAGAGCATGGTGACTTCGTTCGCATCAGCTGGACGACGGACGAACCGAGTAACGGAACGTTGCGAATCGGCGAGACTGTCGCATACACATTGCCACCGACGGACACGGCTGTCATCGACCTGAGCCATCGAATCACGGTGGGCGGACTCGAGTTCGGTCAGGAGTATCACTTCGAGATTGAAGCGGGCGATGTCTGGGGTAACCCGAGCGTGACCCCGGACTCGACGTTCACCACGACCGCGCCCCCAGCGTCGACCTTGGTCAGCGACGAGTTCTGTGGCACCGGGCTTTTGGCGTGGACTTTCCACGACCCGCTCGGCGACACGACGCTGAACTTCACCGGTGATCACCTGGAGTTCCAGCTCGAAGCCTTCCCCGTTCACGACTACTACCTGGGTGACGATACCTTGCCTCGAATTCGTCAAGTGCATGACGACGGCGACTTCCTGGTCGAAGTCGAGTTCGCGGATATCTTGTCGTTCGGCCAGTTTCACGGGTTGTTGTTCGAAGAGGCGGGCCGGGGGGTGGGCAGTGCGCTCCGGGTGAGCTTGAGCCACCAGGGATTTGTCGGGTTGTTCCGGGGGAGCTTTGTCGACGTCTTTGAGGTTTCCGAGGACAACATTGCGATCCATGCGGACACGCGATTTCTCCGCGTGCGGCGCACCGGATCGGACTGGTCGATCTACCATTCGACGAACGGCGTCGACTGGATCGTCGGCCCCACGGTGAGTTGGCTTCAGTCCGTCGACTTCGTCGGAGTCACGGCCGGGAACAACGCGGGAGAAGTTCACACCAGTCGCGTTACCAGCTTTCGCAACTACTCCGTGCCGACCGCTCCGGACGGGGTGACCCTTCTCGACTCACCCGACTCGGTGACGGTCTGCCTCGGCGAGGTGGCCACGCTGGCCGTTGCGTTAGACAGCTCGCTGCCGACGGCAATCACATGGACCTGGGATGGCGTCGTCATGCCCGGTGAGACCTTGGCGACGCTCGAAGTGTCCGAACCCGGCAGCTACGCAGCGCTGCTCGACAACGGTTGTGACTCGGTGATCTCGGACGTGGCGATCGTGACCATTGTGCCGTGTGTCGACTTCGTTCGCGGCGACGCCAACCTCGACGGCGCCACCAACCTGAGTGACACGATTGCCATTCTCGCCTACGTGTTCGGTGAAGCGGTTGCCGAGTGTCACGACGCGGCCGACGTCAACGACGACGGTGCCATGGACGTCGCCGATGCGGTGGGCATTCTGAGTTACCTCTTCAGTAGTGCCGCCCCGCCGGCAGCGCCGTTTCCGAATTGCGGTGCCGACCCGACCGCCGACACCTTGGGGTGCAGCATGTCGGATTGCCCGTAGCGAGATTGCCCGCGATCAGAGTGGCCACTTACTCGCGTGTGCGCGCACGGCGTCGCCACTCGATGGCCAGCGCCAGGAGTCCGGTCACGATTGCACCGATCGAAGCCCATCGCATGATCGTGTTACCGTCAGTTCGCTCGGGCGTCGCCGTATCAGTCGCGGTCACCGCTTCGCTGGGAGCGTCGTTCGGTGGTGCCTCCGGCTCTCTGGGAACGGCGGTGTAGTCGAGGTTCCGCAGCTCGCTAGCGAAGGGGATCTTCGTCTTGCCGGGTTGGATGTCGCCGCGAAACTCGTCGTCGAAGAAGATGGTCGCGCCGCGCCCGTACATTTGAAAGTCGCCTCCCCACGACGGCATGGGCGTCGGATCGAAGATCCAGAAGCTGAACGCTTCGTCTTGGCCGAGTTGGCGAACCCAGCAGATCTGCGTCGACTCCTGCGTCATGAACGTCGTGTCGCGGTAGTGCAGCCACCAGCCCCCGGTCGGCAGCTCCGGCGGTAGCGAACAACGAATCTTGTAGAACGCGTCGAGCGACTTGGTGAGCAAGCGCCCTCGGATACCAGCCTCCCAACGCTCGACGATGTCGAACGTGGCCGGGCGGAAGCCGTTCACATTGACGTCCATCGCCTGGATGAGCTTAGGTCCCCACGCGTCGATGAACGCCAGCGATTCTTCCTCGCTGACCGTCCCGTTGCCGTCGGTGTCGATGCGTTCGAGGTAGTTCCACGACTCCACCTTCGAGATGCCGAAGTTCAGCTCGATCTCGAGGTGGTCGGGGTGGAAGAAGAACGCAGTTTGAGTGCCGACACCAGACGGCAGTTCGTGCGCCGTCAGTGGCAGGGCGTTGAGCGCGATGGCGACCAGCGCCCCCAGACACCACAGGCGAGAGAGACGCATGCGCGGCCGCGGCATCACTCCGCGTCCGGGGTCGAGATGACGCGGATCGCCGAAATCTCGGGCACGATTTGCAGCCGACCGTGCTCTTCGAAGTCGACCGTCAAGCGCCGACTGTTGCCGATCCCGGTTGCCAACTCCACGACGCCGCGCCCCAGGACGTTGTGCTCCAACAACGCTCCCGGCTGGATGACTTCGGTCGGTTCGTCCCACGGGTCACCGAAGTCACCGCTGTCGAACTCGTCGAACTCCAAGTCGGTCGCGTGGTCGGTCCAATCGTTCGAGCCACTCGACTGCTTTGCGGACCGGGATCCCCAGCTGCGGTACTGAGGGGTGTCGCCGTAGTCGTCTTCGACGTCGAGCTTCATGTCGAAGCCGTCGCCGCGGAGCTCGTCCAAGAACGGCGACGGCCGGCGCGGCTCTCGTTCGCCGTAGAGGCGGCGCCAACTCGAGTAGTACAGTCGCACCGTCTTTCGCGCTCGCGTCACGCCGACGTAGAGGAGCCGCCGTTCCTCGTCGAGGTTGCCTTCTTCGAGATGGCGCGAGTGGGGAATGATGGAGTCCTCGACGCCAGCGATGAGCACGTGATCAAACTCGAGGCCCTTGGCGGCGTGCAGCGTCATGAGGGTGATCTTGTCGCGATCATCTTCCCACGCATCGAGATCGCTCATGAGTGCGATGCGCTCGAGGAATGGAGGAAGCGGGTTGTCCGCTTTTTCGCCACGTTCTCGCGCCGCCGTCGCGTAGCGGATCTCCGCTTCGGTGGCGGCCGACATGAGTTCTTGCACGTTGAGCTTCCGCTCCTCGGCGGACTCCGGGTCGCTCTTGTCGAGATACGCTTCGTACTTGGTCAGCTCGACGATGCGCTCGATCTGCCCAGCCAAGCTGAGATTTCGTATCTCGCGCAGCTGTTCGAGGATTTGCCGCAACGCGATGAACGACTTCTTCGTGCGGCCGACGTCGCTGAGCACCTCTTCGTCGTCGAGCGCATCTCCGAGACAGAGGCCCTGTCGCTCGGCGGCCGACACGAACCGGTCCATGCTGACTTTGCCGATGCCACGATTCGGCGTGTTCAGGATGCGACGCAGCGCGACGTCGTCACGCGGCGAGGCGGTCGCTCGCAAGTAGCAGACGAGATCTTTGATCTCACGTCGGTTGTAGAACGGTACGCCGCCGACGATCGAGTACGGAACACCGCGTCGGATCAGTTCTTCTTCCGGTGATCGCGATAGCGAGTTCATGCGGTACAGCACCGCGATCTGGCCCAGTGGGCTTCCCGTTGAGACCAGCGTGGTGATGCGCTCGACGAGCGATCGTGCTTCGTCGCGCTCGCTGAGCACTCCCTGGGCGATGACGTCTTCGCCGCTGTCGTTCTTCGTGAACAGCTCCCGTTTGCCGACGCCCGTTCCGGTCAACCGTGCCGCCACGGCGAGGATCTCGGGTGTCGATCGGTAGTTCTCGCTGAGAAAGACCTTTTCGTGATTGGGGAAGTCGGCTTGGAAGTCGCTGAAGTTCGAAGGCGACGCGCCGCGCCACGAGTAGATCGATTGGTCCGGATCGCCGGTCACGCAGAGGTTGCCGTGCGCTTCGCCGAGCAAGCGCGCGATGTAGTATTGCGGCCGGTTCGTATCTTGGAATTCGTCGATCAAGATGTATCGGTGGAATTGCCGGCGCCGCTCGAGTGCTTCCGGGTGTTCGGTCAAGAGACGCAGCGTGACGATCAGCAAGTCGTCGAAGTCGAGTGCGTTTCGAGCTTGCAGCAGGTCTTGGTAGCGCGAGTACATCTTGGCGATGGACTCTTCTTTGAACGTGGTCGCTTCCTCGGCCGCTTCTTCGGGGCTGATCAGGTCGTTCTTCCAGCGGCTGATCTGCGACAGCACACCGCCCGGCGGGAAGTTGCCCTTCGACAGCTGGAGCTTCTCGAGGACTTCGGTGACGACGCTCTTCTGATCATCCGTGTCGTAGATGGCGTAGTCGCTCTGGTACGGCTCGACCCGGTAGATTTCGCGGCGCAGCAGTCGCGCGCAGAAGGCGTGGAAGGTGGAGAGCATCGGGACGCCCGGGTCCTCGGGACCGACGCCGAGAATATCCAGCGTGCGCTGGAGCATCTCGTGCGCCGCCTTGTTCGTGAACGTGATGGCGAGGATCGCCGGCGCCGGGACGCCGGAAGCGACCAAATGGGCAATCCGTTGGGTGATGACGCGGGTTTTGCCGGACCCTGGTCCGGCGACGATCATGAGGGGGCCGTCGCGGTGTTCGACCGCGCGCCGCTGGGCGTCGTTGAGTTCGACAGAGGGTCCAGTGGGGAAGGCGGGCTCCGAGGGTGACGAAATCATGAAGCTCCGGGATCTGAGGCGAGTCCGCCGCTGAACGAGCGGGGGGCAGCCTCGGAAGGCGCGGGGGAACGAGTTGGACGCCAGGCAGGCCGCCGCGGCCCGTGGACCGCGGGTAGCCGCCATATTGCTCGGGATCGAGCGTGATTTCCAGGTCGCCCCGCGGAAGCCGCCGGAGAGCCCGTCGCAGGCGGCCAGCGGTGGGGTTGAGCGGTGGGGTTGACCGATGCTCGGTGGATCTCTAGCATTCCCGGCCCTGTGTACGTCGCAGCCCGCCTCCGTACACGTTCTGTTCGAGTCAGCGCGCCAGTCACAAACCGGCTGGCAGTCCAATCCCGCCCGGCCTACGCAAATCGTTTTGTTGGAGGATCCCTTTGGAAGAGTCGAGTGCCAGCGCTCCGTCGCTCATCGAAATCGTCAATCGCACCGTCGGTCTGGGCTACTACGAGTCCGTTCGGCGCGACGTCTTCGCTCAGGGTCCTGAGACCGAAGCGCTCGAAGAGTTGACCGGACAAGTCGGCGACGACGCGGTCAAGCGCGCGACCGTGTTCGCGCTGCTCGGTAAACGCGACGAGGCGTTCTCGCTGCTCGGGAAGACCAGTGGTCCGGTCCCGGCGTACATTCTCGGGAAGCTACTCCTCGAAGAAGGGCGTGCCGCCGAGGCGTTGCCCGTTCTGGAGAAGGCGCACGCCGAGAACAGCGGCCTGGAGTTGGGCGTGCTGTTGGTCGAAGCGCGTGTGATCACCGGTGACGTCGAGAACGGACGCCAGCTGTTCGCGTCGCTCGGGTTGCCGAGCGAAGACGGACGTCATCACTACCTCGAGGGTCTCTGCCTCGAGAAAGAAGGTGACTACAAACGAGCGCTCATCCAGTACGAGCGAGCCAGCTCGCTCTGCTTGGACCAAGCGTCGTACCACTTCCGTTGGGGCTACTTGCTGTCTCTGCACGGCGACGACGACGAAGCGGTCACCGCGTACGAGCGTTGTCTGCACGTGACGCCGATCTTCGCGCGCGCCGTCATCAACCTCGGAATTCTCTACGAAGACGCTGAGCGATACGAAGACGCCATGAGCTGCTACGCCATGGTCGCCAACGCTCACCCCGACAACTACCGCGCTCGCATGTACCTCGGTGACGCTGAAGCGTCGCTCGACATGTACTACGACCGCGAGAAGGAGAAGGAGCGGTCACGCCGCAACCAACTCCTGCAGATCCCGATCACCGACTTCGAGCTCTCGGTACGCAGTCGTAACTGTCTGCAAAAGATGAACATTCACACGCTCGGCGACTTGATCAAGAAGACCGAAGCCGAACTGTTGTCGTACAAGAACTTTGGTGAGACTTCGCTGAACGAGATCAAACGGATCCTCGCGCAGAAGGGCTTCCGTCTCGGTCAGGGACTCGACGAAGAGCGGAGTCGTCAGAAGGCTCTACCGGATTCCGAGCACGAGAAGATGCTCTCTGAACCCGTGAGTGTTCTGGAGCTGTCGAGTCGAAGCCAACGTTGTATGGATCGACTCGGAATCGAGAGCATCGGTGAGCTGATCAAGCGCACCGAGCTCGAGCTTGTTTCGCAGAAAAACTTCGGCGTCACTTCACTCAACGAAGTGAAACGCAAGCTGAAGACGCGCAGCCTGAGCCTCGCGAGCGGATAGGGGAGAGCCCTGTACGAGTTCATCACCGGCGAACTGATCGCTGTTGGCGACGACTACGCGATCGTGGAAGCGGGCGGCATCGGGTACCGATTGAAGGTCCCGGCGTCGTCCGCTTCTCGCTTGGGTTCCGGACCCGCACGTGACGGCGGCGGCACGGCTCGTCTCTATACCGTGTGTCGGTTTAAGGACGACGCCTTCCACCTTTATGGGTTCGTGACCGTCGAAGAGCGAAACATCTTTGAACGCGTCTGCTCGGTGACCGGCGTGGGTCCTGGCATTGCCATGGCGATTCTCTCCGGAATTCCGATCGACGAGTTCCGAACCGCGGTGCTCACAGACCAAGCGCGCGTGCTCGAGAAGATCAAGGGTGTCGGTCGCAAGACTGCGCAGCGGCTCGTGCTCGAACTCAAGGATGTGCTCGCTCGCGACGGCGGCCCGGTGGTACTGCCCGCGGCCGGAGTTACAGCGAATCGGACCACCAGCGACGCGATCGCTGCGCTGACCGCCATCGGCTTTGCGCCGGGCGAGGCCGAGGCGTCGGTGTCCAAGGCGCAACGCCTTCATCCGGACGCTGACCTCGAGGAACTGATTAAGTACGCCACTCGATATTGAGCGTCCAGCGTCCATTGGTCGGGCGTTTTGATCGAGCGTCCCGCGCGCGAAATCTAACTCAACAAACTGAATAGTCGGATTCTTCGACATCGCCGAATTGACGCAAATTTAGGTTTCACACCATCTTGCTAGTTGCCGAAAGTCGGATGGGGATGCTATGTTTATAGGTGTGGGACACAGCTGTCTGTTTTCGTGACGCGAATTCCGACGTTGCCGCGACCGCCAATTGGGACCGGCCGAGCCCGGCCAGGAAATTTTTTCCGGGCAACTCAACGACTCGGCTAAGCCCCGGCAACCAGGCGAGCCACCAGGAGAATTCCAGGATTCTTCGTTGGCTCCCGTCCGCGCGATAGTTGCCCGGCCAGTGCAACGAACGCGCAAAGACGTCTGATCCGCGGTATCGAACTTGCGTCGTTGATCAAGCGAACACTATCGGCTGGAGCCCCAGCACGCTGCGACGTGCGTGGAGTTGTCGGCCACATTGAGTCAACGAATACGGCCTCCATTGCCGAACAAGACAATGGGGAAATGAACAGTGCGGTCTCTGGACGATCTTCCGCCTTCGTCCCGTAGGCCACCGAGCGAGAGGAACGGGCATGAGCAGTCGACCGACGAGCTCGAAGCGATCGACCGCCGCGGCAATCGCGTCGCGCGTTGTATTTGCCCCTTCCAGCTGTGCCCCTTCCAGCTGTGTCCGTTCCCTGTTTACCCTGCTCTTCGCGACTACGTTCTCGTTGACTGCGGTCACCAACCTCGACGCGCGAGATGACGACAGTGTTACCGTAATTTCCCGGCCGTCCGAGAGTCGGGAGCTTGCGAAGAGCGAGACCGAACTCGCCGCGATCGATCGAAGAGGCACGACGAGCGCGCGGGTCTCGCTTCCTCTGATTCTCTACTCCGCCGAAAACTTGGCTTTGCGTGAGACCGCTAACTCGGTCGCACACAGCTGGGTCGACCATGCTCGCCGCGTCGCCGCGCGCTACTCGATCATGAACCTCGAGACGCTTCCGCTTCCCAGCTCCGAAGTCGTGGGCGACCAGCCCCGTGTTGAGTCCGGCGACTTGCGCGTCGACTCACGACGCGTCGTCCCCCCGAGCGAGCCCGAGCTCGAGGGTTGGGATGCGAAGTACGGTTGGCGTCGGCTCTGGAGTGGCGAAGACGTTCTCGACGAGCACTGCTCTGGATTCTTCCACCGCGATTTGGTTGGTCCGATCATTCGTCCGCTGACCCCTCGCGAACAAGGAATCCGACGTTTGGCGCGAAAGGTTGGATACCGGCAGACGCGAAAAGTCTTGCGCACTGATCTGCAGGACCGTCACCAGATCGACCCGACCTTCACCTTCGACATGTACCGTGCCGAGCGCGACGTGATCTGGCAACTCGGCCGGGGCCCCGCGTTCTCGACCACCAAGAAGAGAACTGCGGAGTTTCGAAGCGACGTGTTGGGCGACGAGCAAGAATTGGAACGAGTCGACTTGATCGACTGGGGTCCATTGCGCGTGGATGACTCGGGAAGTTTGGCGATCGATCTCAAGCGTGTGTTCCGTCGGACGCGTCCCGATCTCGAGATTGCACCGCCGGAGACCAGTGAGACCGACGAACCGCAAGGCGAGTCGCTGTTCAGCGGGAAGATCTACCGCATCGATACCGACGTGCGTTTCACTCCGCACTTCAGCGAGTTGGTCGGCGGCGACGGTCGTCAATTCTTCGGCAAAGTCAAAGCCGGAGTCAGCGTCGACTTCTTCGATTCTCTGTTGCACCGTCGGACGTTCTCGACCGAGATTGAAGCGTGGCAGAAGCCCAACGGCGATTCGGCCGTCTTCATGAACCTCGTGATCTGGGGCAACTAGCGACTTCGGAAAATTCGCCACCTCGACAATTGGCCACCTCGGCAGCTAGTCACATTCGCCCGCCCAATCCCGATCAACCCAGCTTCCAATTTCCCAAACAACTCGTTCGACTCATCGGTTACGGTCGAGTTTTCCATCCTGCCGAGAACCCGAGCGAAGGCTGAGTTCATTCGAATCGTTGCGATGAGCGATACTCATGGCTTCCATGATGACGTCGACCTCCCCGACGGGGATGTGCTCGTGCACGCGGGGGACGGGCTCGGTGTCGGATCGATCGCGGAGGTCGTCGCGTTGGACCGATTCCTCGAGTCCCAACCGCACCCCCACAAGATCGTCATCGCCGGCAACCACGATTGGGCGTTCGAGCGATCCCCGGCGGAAGCGCAAGCCGCCGTGCGCCACGCGACCTACCTCCAAGACTCCGGGGTGACGATCGGCGGTGTGTCCTTTTGGGGAAGCCCTTGGCAGCCGAGCTTCCACGATTGGGCATTCAACCTCGACCGTGGCGTCGCCCTTCGCGAGAAGTGGGATCGGATCCCTGAAGCGACGGACGTACTCGTGACGCACGGTCCTCCGCAGGGCGTCCTGGACTCGACGTTTCAAGGAGTTGCCGCCGGCTGCGAAGAGCTGCGGTCTGCGCTTGATCGCGTCCGCCCGCGCGTTCATATCTTCGGCCACATTCACGAGGCGGTTGGAGTGCGTGCGGTGGGTCCGACGCGGTGTATCAACGCGAGTATTTGTGACTTGCACTATCGCGTCGCCAACCCAGTGCAAGTGATCGACGTCTGATCCGGGAGGCGGATACAATCCCGCTTCCTGATTCCAATCGAAGGTGACGCATGCCGCGACTACTCACTCTGATGCTCCTGCTCTTCCTCTTCGGCTGTTCCACTCCGAGTGGACGGTTCACGACTCGGTCGTTCGATGGGCTGGAGTTGGCCTACGACGTGTCCGGTGACGCGGACCCCACGCTAGTCTTTGTGCACGGTTGGTCATGTGAGCGTGGACAGTGGCGGAGCCAAGTGGCGATCTTCGATGACGAGTACCGTACCGTCGCGATCGATCTCGCCGGGCACGGTGAGTCAGGTCGGGCTCGTGACGAGTGGACCATGCCGCTTCTAGCCCGAGATGTGGAAGCGGTCGTGCGATCGATTCCCGGCCCTGTTGTCTTGATCGGACACTCGATGGGCGGCCCGGTGTGCTGCTTGGCCGCCGCCCGACTCGGCACTCGAGTCGTCGGCGTCGTCGGGGTCGACACGCTTCACAACGTTGAGCAAGTGATGACCGCAGACGCCATGGCCGGAGCCATCGATAGTCTCGAGCGGGACTTCCTCGGGGCGAGCGAGCGGTTCGTCCGTCAGATGTTTCCCCGCGACGCGGACACCGCGGTCGTGGAGTCTGTTATCGACGACGCGCACCGGGCAACACCCGCGGTGGGGATCGCTTTGATGCGTTCATTCGTCGGTTTCAGCTTGAAAGACGCCCTCGCCAATTGCCCAGCCCCGGTCTATTGCATCAACGCCAGTGAGACCGACATCAGTGTGAACCGTAAGTACGCCCCGAGCTTTGACGCCGTCGAGGTCTCCGGGGTCGGGCACTACTTGATGTTGGAAAAACCACATGAGTTCAACCGCCACCTGTCCGATGCGTTGACGCATCTTGCATCTCAGGCACAACGTCGGTGATGCGTATGCTGCTTACCCCGCGATCGCCATTTTGTTCCTATGAGTTACTTCGCCACGCGCACGGCGACCTTTGCGCCCGGACTTTCTCGCCTTGGACCTGGGGTGCGTCGTTGGCGGCTCCAATCGTGGTATTACGACCAAGGTGAATTGTCGGTATCACCGCGCAGCACGAGGTTGTTCGTAGCATGAGGTGTTTTGCCCGTTCTGCTGTTAACTCTCTTATCTCGCCGCGTCTTGCTTGAATCGTTCTGGCCACGGGCTTAGGTTTGATTCGGTAAGGAGGCTCAGTCCTTGGCGAAGAAGAAATCAAAAAGCAAGTCGCGAGGCGGACGTCCACGAGTTCGTTCGGGCGATGAAATTCAGGTGTCCGTCGAGTTCCCGCTCGTCGAGTACGCTCAACTGTCTGCGTTCACGAACTATGCAAAAGAGCAAGCGGCTGCTGACGGGAGCTCGGTTTGGAGACAGAGTCAGCGCTACCTCTTTCTGAGACTATGGCGTGAGTTCTGGGACAGTCTTCCGCTCGAAACTCGCAAGCAGATCGAGGGCGCAGAGTCGTACCAGCAGATCGTTCAACCCTGAGTAAGCATAGTCATGTCGATTCCCGGGCGGACGTCGAGCGACGAGTGCATCGTCTCGGACAAGAGACGCGTGGCTACCGCGTCAGCGAAGCAGTGGGCTTTCGAGTTGGAGTAACGCTTCCTTGATCGGAAGTCCGCCTCCGAATCCTGTCAGCTTGCCGTTGCTTCCAATGACGCGATGGCACGGGATGATGATCGGGATCGGGTTCTTGCCGTTGGCCGCACCGACTGCTCGAGACGCCGCCGGCTTGCCTATACGTTCAGCCAGCTCGCCGTAAGAGATCGTCTCTCCGTGCGGGATGTCACAGAGGCCGTCCCACACGCGTCGCTGAAACTCAGTGCCTTCCGGAGCCAGCGGGACGTCGAACTGCTGGCGATTGCGTGCGAAGTATTCCGTCAGTTGCGACGCCGTTCGTTCGACGACTGCGTTCGTATTGCAGCCCGGCGGAGGCGTGATGTCGTCTTTCGCGAAGTGAACGACTTTCAAGTGGGTGTCGTCCGCAACGATGGTCAGTAATCCAATCGGTGTTTCGACCGTGCCGTAGCTGAGTTCGGTCATCCGCTAACCTCCGCTTCCGAGTCGGTTCCACAAATGTATGGTCGCGTACGCTCGCCACGGGCGCCACAACTCCGAACGCTTCTCGAGTTTGGTGGCAGACCAGCGGTCCCCGGGGGCCGCGAGCGCCTTCTGCAGTCCGAGGTCTCCGCTCGGGAACGCGTCCGGTTCACCGAGAGCGCGCAGCGCGATGTAGTCCGCCGTCCACGGTCCGATACCGGGGAGCGCGCAGAGAGCGGCGCGTGCTTCGTCGGGTGATCCCAACTCTTCGAAGTCGACCATGCCATCAGCCACCGCGTTTGCGAGACCACGGATGGCTCGTGCGCGGGCGCCAGGAATGCCAATCTCGTCGAGCGACGCCTCAGCCAAAACGTAGGCCGGGGGAAAGATGAAGCGAGGTTGGTCGACGGATGGATTGTCCACGTCGTTGATTCGCCGGCCGTATTGCTCGACCAGACGGCCGGAGATCGTCGTCGCGCCTTTGACCGAAACCTGTTGACCGAGGATTCCGCGGACCGCGAGTTCGAATCCGCACCACGCACCGGGGACTCGCAGCCCGGGCGTCTTGCGAACGATCGGGCGTAGATCGGCATCCCGACAGAGCTGTGCGCCGATTTCAATCGGGTCGGCATTGACGTCGAACAGACGCCGAACCCGTCTCACCACGTCGAGTAGCCGATGGGACTCGACGATAGGCATCGATAGTTCGAGCGCGTGGCCGTCGTCTGCTTGTCGGATTTCGATGACGGACGCCACGCCGTCGAACTCGATGCTGCGGCGATAGCGATCGTCGAGCACCACTTCGACGCCCGGCAGTGCCCGAGGGCGCAAGAAGTTCAAGAGCGCAGTCCATGCGTAGGGGGGGCGATACGGAATTCGAAGCGTCAAGATGTCCGATGACTCTCGGGCCGGCCGCGAGTTGCCGCGGAGTTCGCGCGGTGTTGCGCCGAACGCTGATTGGATCGCCGCGTTGAAACGTCGAACACTGGAGAACCCAGCCCCCAACGCGACGTCGATCATTTTCAGTTGGGTTTCGTCGATGAGGCGCCGCGCGAAGTGCACACGTCTGGTTTGAGCGACCGACAGCGGGCTCGCACCGAGGTGTTCCGCGAAAAGCCGGTCGAGTTGCCGACGGCCTACGTCGAGCCGAGCGGCTAGCGCATCGACGGAGGCGCCGTCCAGGACACCTTCCGAGATCAAGCGCATGGCACGTGAGACGACCGCCGAGGATCCGACCCAATCGGGCGTCCCGGGCGCGGTCTCCGGGCGGCAGCGTCGACATGGCCGGAACCCGGCAGCTTCAGCCGCGGCGGCACAGGCGTAGAACGTCACGTTCTTGCGGTGAGGCCGACGTGCCGGGCAGATCGGACGGCAGTAGATGCCGGTCGTCTTCACGCCGGTGAAGAACCGCCCGTCGAAGCGGGGGTCGCGGCTCTCCAGAGCGCGGTAACAGTGCAAAGCGTTGAGTGTCATGCCGGACAGACTACTGCCTCCGCGCCGTCACATCTGGCCGTTTTGAGACATCGCCATCGGGTCGTGATGCCGTCGGAGTGTCAACACCCATCTGTTGCTTGGCACCCGCAGGGAGTCCGCTGTCCGATCCGGCCCGCACGACGGGTAAGGCGCGCCGGCGTCGCGACGAAGAGCGGAGATGGGCTTCTCCCAGGATTGCGACTTGCCGAAATGGTCGGCCGCCGATGCTCGATAGGTGATCGACGTGCATTAGCGAACTGCTATGCCCGATGAGCGCCAGTCGTGACGTCCTTTTTTAGGAATCGGACCAGTCGATCACAGCCGTTGATTTCAACCTTGACGATAGATTCCCGATAGTAACGATAGCGATAGAAGGAGGGTGTATGTCTCGTTTCACATGTTTCGTTGCTGTCATTGTTTCTACGCTCACCGTGAGCCGCTCGGCTGACGCTGACTTGATAGAGTTCGTCGCGAACATCGATGGGTTTCAACCCGCTTCGTGCGCAGGGACTGGGTCGGCCGCCACGGGTGTCGGGAGTTTCATGCTCGACACCGACACCGGTGTCGTCACCTACGACATCAACTACGCCGGCCTTGGGTCCGCCGAGCAGGCGGCACACGTACACGGTCCCGCTCCGGTTTGCGAGTTTGCCGGCATCGTCTACATCTTGCCGAGCGGAACGCCGAAGATCGGAACGGCTTCGCTCTCGCCGCAACAGCAGTTGGAGACGCTGATGGGTCGACACTTCGTTCTGATTCACAGTGCCGACATCCCCGCCGGTGAGATTCGCGGCCAGGTCCTTCCCGTCTTTTCGCCGAACCCGTTCTTGCGAGGTGACTGTAGCGGCGACGGAGCGACGGACCTTGGCGACGCGATCAGTTTGCTCGACGCCATCTTCGTCGGCGGTAACCCTATTCTGTGTGCCGATGCTTGTGACATGAACGACGACGGCCAGAACGACCTCGGCGACGCGATCTACTTGTTGTCGAACTTGTTTGCGGGAGGGGCGAGTTTGGCCGAGCCGTTGACCTGTGGAGCCGATCCCACGGTGGACGGATTGGATTGCTTACTCCCGACCTGCCCGTAGCTAGTGACCGCGAGGCGCTTACTCCGAGACCTGTTGCTCACAACGCGGGCAAATGCAGTGGGTGACCTTCTGCTTGTCGGGGATCCGTTGCGATTCGTCGATGGGCACCCACCGGTGGTCCGCAGACTCGACGCACCAACACCAGGCGCAAACGCGCACAAGTTTCGGCGGCGGCTGAGGATCTTCGTCGAGGGGGGAGTACTCGTTCATGGCCGTCATTGCTTTGGTTCTCATGGGGCTTCTGGGGGAGCGGCGGCTGAATAGGTAGAGCACGCGGCCGGCCGAACTGAACGCACGCGAGATTCTTTGCGACGCGTAGAGAGCCCAGCCGAGTCGTTGTCCGTGTCGTATTTTCGGTCCATTCTTCGAAAGTGTGATGCGGTCAGCTCCGGTCACGACCCGGGGGCGCTGATTGCGCCGGCGACGTCGCGTTGATCCAACGGATGGTTGGTTCGGACGACAGAACTATCCGAGGCGGTTGGCGGCGCGGGTGGCCGGGTTGTCTGCGCTCTTGCCCATTTGCTTGCGAGCCAACAGGCGATCTGCCGTCGACTGTTCCGATAGGCGTGCCGACAGTTTTCTCGGGTCCGGCCTCTTGGATCCTTGGAGATGACGAGGCATCGTTCTCGACAAAGGGAGCGGGTGCCGAAAGTGAGAGTCTTCACACTGGAGCGAGAGCAGTTGTTGCCGTTCGCGAGGGAGGACGTGTTCGACTTCTTCTCGAACGCGTTGAACCTCGAACGAATCACGCCTCCGTTCCTTCGGTTTCGGGTGACCACGCCGCAGCCCATCGTCCTTTCGGAGGGGGCCGAGATTCGGTATCGCCTTCGACTGCACGGGTTCCCGTTTGGGTGGACCACCCGAATCGACGCCTGGGATCCGCCCTTCAGATTCGTCGACCGGCAGCTCCGCGGACCGTATCGCCTCTGGGAGCACACCCACACGTTCGAAGAGCGGCCAGACGGTACTCTGGCCAGCGACCGCGTTCGCTACGCCGTCTGGGGCGGAGCCTTGATCGATCGACTCTTCGTTCGATCCGACGTGGACAAGATCTTCGATTACCGCGCTGAGCGGCTCCTCACCGAAATCCCCCGCGCCATTCGCTCTTCCTGAGTGGGGGCGAGTTGCGACCTCCGCAGATTTTTTCGGGAAAGCTGAAGCACTGTTCGGCAGCGTGGGAACTACCCAGTAGCGCAACGGAATCGCTGGCCGATCGGTTGGCGAAGTTCGATTCCTCGCGACAATAGCGTGGGTCCGTTCCCAGAAGGTGCTGAGGTCATGTCTACTCCCGAGCCCATCCGACTGAACATTCGAGAGCTGCTCCAGCACTCGGGTTGGATGCGTCGATTCGCGCGGCGCCTCGTCGAGGATCCGCAGCGCGCCGACGATCTGGTCCAGCAGACGTGGGTGGCCGCTCTCGAGCGCCCGCCACGCCACGAGGGCCGTCAGCGAGCGTGGCTCGGCAGCGTGCTTCGGCGTCTCGCTGCGCGTACCTATCGAAGTGAAGCGAGGCGAGAAGCCCGGGAGCGGACCGTGGCACGTGACGAACTCCTCGACGACGAGGTCGGCGGCGCCGGGATCATCGGCGTGGAGACGCTGGTCGAGCGCGCCGAGCTACAACAGCAGATCGCGCGGTGTGTGCTCGACCTCGACGAACCGTATCGGGTCACGGTGCTGCTTCGGTTCTACGAAGAACTTTCGACGGCGGAGGTCGCCGATCGGCTCGGCGTGCCTGAATCCACCGTACGAACTCGTCTCCGTCGGGCGCTCGAGCGGACGCGCGAGAAACTCGACGCGTCGCACGGAGGTCGAGCGCAGTGGGGCGCCATCCTGCTCCCATTGGGCACGTTTCAGGTCGGTACCGTTCAAGCGGGGGGGGCGGCTGCTTCCCAGTTAACTGCGTACGCTAAAGCCGTAACGTCGACGAGTTCGGCGACGGCGTTG
>JAJFFE010000038.1 GCA_021776775.1 Planctomycetota bacterium
GTCGTTCACACCCGTACTTGTTTGCCAACCCGCGACCCGGCGACCAACCCCACTCCCGTGCCTCATAGTCGGTGGCGAGCCATCGACTCGACCATCCCCAACCCACTGGTGTTCGAGCCACGCCACGATGCGCCCGTAACGCCCTACGGCGCCGGCGGGACCTCCGGCGGGAGCTCCAAACTCGAACCGCAGAACTTACAATGCACCGCGTCCTTGTCGTGCCCTTCGAGTGAGCAACTGGGGCACGATTGGGTGCTGATGGTTCGGAATGTCCGTTGCGCAATCTCGGCGGAGACGATCCCGGTGGGGACTGCGATGATTCCAAATCCCATGATCATGACGCACGACGCGACGAGCTGCCCGAGCGGCGTGGTCGGTGCCACATCTCCGTAGCCGACGGTGGTCAGTGTCACGATGCACCAGTAAACCGCCTTCGGAATGCTGGTGAACTTGCTGCCTTCGAGTCCCCCTTCGACGAGGTACATCACCGTGCCCATGATGAGCGTCAGAATGAGGACGAACCCGAGGAACACCGTGATCTTCTGGCGGCTCGCCTTGAGAGCCGACGCCAGGACTCGGCCTTCACGGACGAAGTGAGTCAGCTTGAGGACTCGGAAGACACGCAACAGTCGCAACGCGCGGATGACCAACAGTTGCGGCGCTACGGGCAGGATCAGGCTGAGATAAGTCGGCAGGATCGAAAGCAAATCGACCACGCCGTAGAAACTACGCGCATAGCGAGCGGGCCGCTCCACGCAGTAGAGGCGCAACATGTACTCCACGGTAAAGAAGATGGTCACCACCCACTCGATCCGGCGCAGCAAGACGCCGTGCTGAGAGCCGATCGACTGCACCGTTTCGAGCATGATCGCGATAATGCTGATCACGATCGCGAGAAGCAGCACGACATCGAACAACTTCCCGGCGGGCGTATCCGCTTCGAAGATGACCTCGTGCATGCGCTGTCGCAGTGGTGACACTCAACACCTCTCTCGTGAAACAGTCGTCATCAAACTACAGATCAAAGTAGTCCAGGATCGCCTGCCGTATGTCGTCGGACTTCGTCAGCTGCACGATATCGAGCAGTCGGCGTAGATCGCGCTCCCGCTTCTCGGCAATTTCCTCGACGTCGACATCCTCTTCGGCGAGCGGGCGCACGAACCGATAGTTGCCGTCGACGGGCGACAGTTCGATCACTCCGAGCTTGGCCAGTGTAATGACACAGTAGTCGGCGCGTCGATCTCCACGGTTGCGGCCGGTGATCGCCTCGCGCAAGTCGTCGGTGGAGAGATCCCGGCCCTGCATGTCGGCGAAAATCATGGCCGCTTCTTCGAGAAGCTGCGGGCCCGGGTTCATCCACTCGACAAACGTCTGCTGTATGGCGAGGTCCGCCTGGTCGTAGAGCATGACGCAACGGGACGGATCGCCGTCGCGGCCGGCACGCCCCACCTCTTGGTAGTACGCCTCGACCGATCCCGGTACTTGGGCGTGCACGATGAATCGAATGTCCGGCTTGTCTACGCCCATCCCAAATGCGTTCGTCGCCAACAGCAGCAAGCGGTCTTCGGGACGAGCCTTCGTGAACCGTTGGTAGACGCGCTTCTTCTCGCGCGGGTCGAGCCGGCCGTGGTAGATCTCGACTTCGCCGTCGTGTCGCCGGCGAATGTCTGCCGCTAGCTCTTCGATCTTCTTGATCAACGCAAAGTAGACGATTCCAGTGCCGAACGACGACTCGGCGACTTCGTCGATGGCGTCCAAGCGATCGCCGTCGTCCCACACTTCGCGCACTTCGAACGAGAGGTTCGGTCGGTCGATTCCCTCGGCGAACAGCGGCAACGACTCTTCATCGAGCTCCAACGTCGCACGTATGTCACTGCGCACGGTCGGCGTGGCCGTCGCCGTGAGTGCCACCGTCAGTGGGCAGCCGAGATCTTTGCGGAACTGCCCGACATCGCGGTACGCCGGTCGAAAATCGTGCCCCCACTTGGTAATGCAGTGCGCTTCGTCGATCGCCAACAGTCGAACGCCACCGTCGACTCGATCGAGCGCGTCGCAAAACTCGGGTTTCAGCATACGTTCGGGCGTGGCGTAGATCAGATCGTATGCACCCTCGCCGAGAGCCTCGTAACGCGCCTCACGCTCCTTGCGATCGAGCGTGCTGTTGATGTACTGCGCTCGAATTCCCTTGGCACGCAACGCCGCGACCTGATCTTCCATGAGCGCGATCAGCGGGCTGAACACCAGCGTGACTCCGCGCCGAGGAAGCGCGGTTCGTCTATCGCGAATCAACGCGGGCAGTTGATAACAGAGACTCTTCCCGGAGCCCGTCGGCAATACCACCATGGCGTCGCCGCCACCCAACAGCCGGAGCACGATTCGCTCTTGGATGGGGTAAAGGGACGGCAGTGCAAAGCGGTCGCGAAGGACCTGCTCGGCGATCTCGAGATGAACATCTGAATCGGACATGGGCGGCAGTATAGCGAACGTCTCGGCCCGGTCACCCCGTTCGCGTCCTGACTGTTGTCAGGACCGCGACTTTCGCTCGGAACGCACCCACTGCGTCATACCGGTTTCGACGTCGCCACCCGGGCGCAACGGGTCGCTACCGCCACCGAATCGCTCCGCCGAATAGTGGTGCAGCAACTCCGCTTCTTCAAGCCGATCGGCGGCGGCGAGGCGACGGGCGAACCGTTCGATCGGTTCGTGCGACGGCCGACGAAACCCTCGCGCAGCCAACACTGACAAGAACTCCTCCACGTACGGCGGCGGAGCGTCGTACTCCAATCCCGCCAGACGCGGACGGGTGACTCGACGTAGCCGAAGGAAGCGACGGATCAACACGATCGCCAAAATCACGAGTAGCGGAATCACGAGGCCGAGCGGACCGCGCCGACGAAGCTCGTCGGAGATCCAATCGACGAACGCCGAGAAGAACGGCGCCTGGGTTTGCACGACCTCGCCCGGTGGCGTGGGATCGAACGTCACCCACCCCCCTTCGTCTGGCAACCACGCTTCCACCCAAGCGTGAGCGTCGCGATCGCGCACTACGGCATAGTCACCAAACGGATTGCGCTCCGAGACGTGGTACCCGCCGATCACACGCGTGCTGATGCCGACGGTTCGACCGAGAAGCGCCATCGCCGACGCGAAGTACTCGCAGTGCCCACGCTTGTCTTCGAAGAACTGCAGCAGATAACTGTCGTCCTTGTGACGCACGTAGTTCGTCGAGTAGGTGAAGTCGCCGGTGCGCAGGCTACGTTGAATCGCGTCGAGCTTGTCGCGATCGGTCGTCGCCTCCGCGATCCATTCTCGAGCGATGCTCCTGAGCCCGCGAACCACGGGCCGGCCCGGGCCTGCCGGACGATCGTGAAGCAGCTCCAGCGGCACATCGACATCGCGCGGCCGCGGTTCGACGGGCGGCGCCATCGGCGTCTCTCCCACCCAGAACGAGTACTGTTCGACTGGCTCGCCGCGTCTCGTGCGCACCGTACCGGTGACCGTGATTTGAATCTCCGGCGGATCCGAAAACAGATCTGACCAGCCCAAGGGCAAGAAGATATGCCGAACCGGATCGGCGACCACCCATACTTCCGTGATCGCTTCGCCGCCCTGCTGCGCCATCTCGATGCCTTCGCGAGAAACACTCCGGTGGCCCTCCATCGGCTCGTACTCACGAATCCACTTGTCTCCCGAAAAGCGACGGTAGACTTCGCCGCGCAGGTGCGTCGGAGTCGGCCCGTGCAAACGCATGACGACGCGGTCGGACTGCAGGAGCTGGCGCAAGCTGCCGAGCTTCAGGTTGTCGCCGCTAAATCCCGTTCGCTGACCAGGCCGGTAGTTCGGCGTCCATGCGAAACGCTCGTAGAGCGCCGGCAGTGCGGACGCGAGCCCGATGGCGAGACCGATCGAGAGCACCAACCCCGCGGCACCGAACACCCAACGCCCCGGTCCGATGCGACCCCACTGCGGCCGACCTCGATCACCAGCGCGAATAGCAACCAACCCGAGGAGGAGATAGATCGTCATCAGCTCGACGAACGGCTGATCCGTGCGTTCGGTGCCGGATGCCAAGACGGAAGCTAGGCCGATCGCGATCGTGACGCCGTGTCCTCCGGCCGGCGCCACAATGAAGAGTCGTCCGACACCGATGCCGAGCGCACCGAGCGCGAGAGCGGCGAAGAACGGATGCAGCGGCCCGGAGTCCATCACGCTGCCAACGACCGCCGCGATAACCACCACCGCAAACGCCATGGCCGCTTGTGGCATGGCCGTCCACGCCAAGCGCGGACCAACCACAACGGCCGCCATGCACGCAGAGACCAACCCGAGACCGACGCCGCTCGAGTCAGACGCTCCGCCGAGTATGAAGCTAGCCGCGGCGAGCGCGAGGGAGGCGAACACGGTGGCGTTCATCACAGGAACACCGCCTCACCACTCGAGACCATTTGGCTGTCCACGGTGGTCGCGACCGCGGGGTCCGCTTCGACGTCGAGCACCACAGCACGGCACGACAAACCCGTCGCCGAAATCTGGGCGACGATGCTGCGTTGACGCGGCCCCCAATCGAGCGCGATCACAATGACGCACGACAAGGACTCGAAGTACGGTTGCAAGCGACCGTCCCAGGCCTCCGGGATCTCCATTTCGAGCGTCTGTCGCCCTTCGAGCCTGGCGCGGAGGCGGCCACGCCGTCCTTCAGAGCCAGGCTTGACCGCGCGCAACAGTTCTATCGTCGAAAGGTGATCGAGCACTTGTTCGAGATGACCCAAGCCGCGCCCGACGGTGATCGGGTGAATCTTACCGTCCGTGACTAGCACGTCGATCAACGCTTCGCCGCGCGTCAAGTAGCCGACGACGCCCGCCGTCAGTGAGACCGCTGCTTCCAGCCTCGCCTCGTCGGGTTTCGTCATTTCTGTCGTCAAGATCACGCCGACGCGAGAGAAGTACTCTTGTTGATACTCGCGCACTACCGGCTCTCCGAGTCGCGCCCAACTACGGGGATGCAAGTCACGCATGCGATCACCGCGACGGTACGGACGCAACCCGAGCAACTCGGTCGACTCCCCGATCTTCGACGCGAGCGACACGCCACCCCGTTGATAGCGATGCGCCATCGGCAATTCGAGCCGTTCGATCCGAGCGAGTCGCGGCACCACCGGAAACGCCGGGAACGAAGCCTCGACTCCGCGCCCCACCGTCAAGCCGAGCGGCGCCACCGAGACTGCGCGAAACGCATCGAGGTCGTGTTGCCCACGGGCTGAGAACCGAACCGCGACTCGCACCCGCTTGCTCGTTCCCGCGGGGAGCTCGGCGATGACAGGACGTTTCGTCGTCCAGCGTCCGTCCCACGGCAGCAGCGGGCGCTCGACGCGAATGTTCGAATAGTCACGATCCGAGCTGTTGGTCAGGGTGATTTCGATCTCCCCGGGCGCGTCGACGGCGAGCCGATCCGGACCGTGCACTTCCATGCGAACGCCGTTGAGGGGAAACGCGAATCGCAGCAGATAGGCGACGACCAACGGCGCGAAAAGCCCACACCAGAGCCAATGATTGTTCCCGTTGTGGATATCGAGCCCGGCAAAGGCGGCGAGCAAGGCGAAGATCGCCGCCACGCGACCTTCTTCGCTCAACGCGAAGTAGACGTGAGCGAACGGCCAACTGATTCGACCCACCCACCCGCGTCGAAGTCGGTCCCGTTCCGACCGCCGGGTGGGAATGAAGACGTGGTTCAACCGCGCGAGATTGAAACTCACAGGGGCACGTCCACGGCTTCGATGATCTCGTGAATCACAGCGTTGCCGGTGGTGCCTCCGTATCGCGCGTCGGTGCGCAGCATCACCCGGTGAGCGAGCGACGGAACCGCGACAAATTGAACGTCGTCCGGCGTGACGTAGTCGCGCGCGTCGATGAACGCCGTCGCCTGCGCCGCCCGAAAGAGAGCCAACGCCCCGCGGGTACTGACGCCCAACTCGAGCTGACCGTGATCGCGCGTCGCTTCGACCAATCGCAGCAGATAACGACCGACCTGTTCATCGACCTTCACCTGACGAACGGCGTCTTGGATCGCCAACAGATCACTCGTTCCCGCGACCGGCTGAACCGCCTCGAGCGGATGCTTCTTGCTGTGTTCGTAAAGAATGGAAAGTTCGACCTCGGGCGCCGGATAGCCGATGCCGCAACGCAACAAGAAGCGGTCGAGCTGCGCTTCCGGCAAGGGGTACGTGCCTTGGAAGTCGACGGGGATCTGGGTGGCCAACACGAAGAAAGGGCGCGGCAAATCTCGGGTCACCCCTTCGACGGTGACCTGCGCCTCGTTCATCGCTTCGAGCAGCGCCGATTGCGTTCGCGGGGACGCGCGGTTGATCTCGTCGGCCAACAAGACGTTGGCGAAGATCGGACCGGGTTGAAAACTGAACGAGCCGTCCCGCGGATCGAGGATCTGCGAACCAAGAATGTCCGCCGGTAACAGATCGGGAGTGAATTGCACGCGGGAGAAGTCGGCCGAGAAGGCGCGCGCCAACGCTTTGGCTAGCGTGGTCTTGCCGACGCCGGGAACATCTTCGAGCAAAACGTGCCCCCCGGCCACCAGACCGATGAGCAACATATCGATCGATTCCGACTTGCCACGGATCACCGACCCCAGCGCGGTACGCAGAGCGTCGACCACGGCAATACCAGGCCTCAAGTCGACGTCAGCAGAACGAGACGACGTATCCAAACCGAGAGCTCCCTCCGCGGCGGGCGGGTGTGCCCCCGGGAATGTTACAGCGCAGACGCCAGAAGGTCCCCCGCGTTTCCGGTTTGCTGACTCCAAAACCCGACCACCCGTTGCCGTTCGCGTCACCCGGGTGCTCGATGCGGAGACACGTGAGGGCGTGCGGCGGGTCACCGCGGTGACCGGAGCACCGTGGGTACGGCGGGCGGCGCGCTAACGCAATTGTTGAGCCGTTGGCCAAACGCCCGCGTCACGTCGTTGCCAGGGCAGGCAACCCAAGAGCCATGACCCGAGGCTGGCGCCCGGGGTCATGGCGTCGAGGCCAGAGAAACGGTGAGATCACCCAGCGTCGGATCCGCGCTTCTTGTTCGGGTACAACACGAGGAGGATCACTAGGCAGACCACGCTCGCCCACATCGGCACGCTAAAGAGCTTGGTGAAGTCCAAGCTTTCTTGGCCGAGGGAGCCGGTCGTGGTCGCCCACGTCGCCACCGCGCCGGCAATCTTGGAACCGACGATGATACCGATGCCGACGATCACCAAGTTGAACAAGCTCTGAGCGCTGGCGCGGGCGTCGCTGCTGGTTTCTTCGTCGACGACCATGAACGCGACGAAGATGAAACAGCCGAAGCAGAAACCGTGCAGACCGATGCCCAGCATGAGCAGTCCGATCTCCGGGAAGCCGGTCACCGAGGCGATGCCGTCGTAGTAGGCAAAGAGCGCCATTCGCGCGCCGTAAGCGACAATTCCCGCGGCCAGGAGCGTCTTGCGGCTGAACCGTTTTGCCATGAACGGCATCGCGGCCAAGACCCCGATCTCGACCATCTGGCCGATGGTCATCAAGCCACCGCCCCCCACTCCGAAGACCGAGTTGATCTTGGTGGCAAACGCCGACTGGAACTGTCCGAGGAATCCGGCGGTGTGCACGAAGTAGAACTGGTGGATACAGCTGATCGGCACGGCCAGTAGGAACAAGGTGAGGAGCGGTTGCTTCTTGATCTCCCCAATGGCTTCGAACGCAGCGTTCTTCTGCTCGCCCTTCGCCGGTGGAGTCTTCGGTAAGAAGAAGCAGAACAAACCCATCAGCAAGCCGAGGATCGCACTCAAGCGAAAGGCGTCGGCCATGCCGCGTTGGTGTTCGGCCCCGATCGGCTCAGCGAGTGTGCTCTCGTTGAGAACGGAGGCGTCGACGAAGGCGGACTGAAGCGCCGCTTGGCCCGCTTCCGGAACGTCGCCGGTGGGAATCGCGGCGAGCAGGGAGCGTAGCTGCATCTCCTTGCCTTCAGCGGCCAGCAGCGTAAACAACGGAACCTCGGACTCGATATCACCCAACGGAATGTCGTGTTCGACGACCTCTTCCCCGGCGCCGACGCGCAGCTTGAGCGTCGTCGCGTCACGCGAGACGACGCTCCCCGTCAACGTCGCCCCGGCGGCAACGACTTGAACATCGTCGAGAAGTCGCGCGCGAGAGTCCGCTTCGTAAAACTGACTCTCGACCACTCGACGGGTCGCTTCTTCGTTCGTGATCGTGTACTCAGCCTTGAGCCACTGCCCAATACCGATGCCGACGACGATCCAGCCGATGGTCCCCCACACGCGCACCTTGCCGAAGTCGCGGTCGCGATCCGGTAAGTGATGGAACGACAGCGAGTTGGTCAGTGCTAACGTCGGGGAGTAAACCAACGAGTAGACGAGCGAGAACAGCAAGAACGACGAGTAGCCTTCGATCCCCGCCAGTTGCCACACCAAAATCGCCCCGATGATGTGACTAAGTCCCAGGTAGATCTCGGTGCGAAAGTAACGGTCGGCAATCTGCCCAGCGATGAACGGTGCCACGATCGCGCCGACCGCGCTCACGGCGAACATGTCCCCAATCTGCCCGGGACTGAATCCGCGATAGCCAGCCAAGAACGGCCACAAGAGCGGTAGCCACGCTCCCCAAATGGCGTACTGGAGAAACATCATCATCGAGAGCTTGGCGTTCAGGCCAATGGCCAGAGCAGGAGCGGAACCGGAGGTCGTGTCGTTCATCGTCAGCCTCACGTGTCGAGGAGAGAAGTGTTAGTTCGCGCTCCAGTGCGCATCGATCCATTTCGCGTCGGCCCGCGCGCTCTCCACCGTCTTCTCGATGAAATGCACTCCGCGCGCTCCGTGATAGACATCCGGGTAGTCGTACTCGGCGCCGCCCTTCGCGCCGGCTCCAGCGCGGATTGCCGCGCACGCGCCGTTGTAGACGTTGGCAAACGCTTCGAGGAACGCTTCGGGGTGACCCGCTGGGATGCGCGTCGCGCGGGCGGCATCGTCGCCGAGGTAGGCGTTGCCCCGACGAAGGATGCGCTCTGGTTCATCGGCCGGTTGAAACTTGAGCCGGTTGGGATCTTCTTGGTGCCACTCGATCCCGCCCTTGGTCCCCCACACCCGCAGGCGAAGGTCATTCTCGTTGCCGACGCAAATCTGCGAGACGTAGAGCAACCCCTTCGCGCCGTTCTTGAAGCGTAGGAGCACATTGGCGTCATCGTCGAGCAGACGACCATCGACGAACGTGGTGAGGTCGGCGCAGATCGAATCGAGTCCGAGTTCCGTCACGTAGGAGACGAGTTGCTCGGCGTGCGACCCGATGTCCCCGATCGCTCCACCCACCCCGGAGCGCGCCGGATCGGTACGCCAGTCGGCTTGCTTCTGCCCGGACTCTTCGAGCTTGGTCGACAGCCAACCTTGGTTGTACTCGACCACCACCTTGCGAATCTCGCCCAGTTCGCCGTCGCGCACCAGCCGACGCGCTTCTTTGATGAGCGGATAGCCAGAGTAGTTGTAGGTCACAGCGAACACGACGTCGTGCTTCTCGACCGCGGCGATGAGCGCGTTCGCCTGCTCGGACGAGTGCACCAGCGGCTTGTCGCAGACGACCGAGATCCCCGCTTCGACGAACGCCTTGGCTATCTCGAAGTGGCTGTCGTTGGGCGTGACAATACTCACGAAGTCTACGCGGTCGCTCGCCTCCAGCGCTGATTCCCCGGCGACCATCTCTTGCCAAGTACCGTAGTTTCGGTCGTCACTCAGACCGAGGTCCTCGCCCGACGCGCGCGCCTTCTCGGGTGACGACGACAACGCTCCCGCCACGAACTCGACCTCGCCGTCGAGGCAGGCCGCGGTTCTATGGACCATGCCGATGAAGGCGTCACGCCCACCACCGACCATCCCCATCCGGAGTACTCGCTTCGACGTCATTAGAACGATCCTTCTCGCAATCGATCGAGTCCGACCCTGGTGCCGTGCAGCCGCGAAATTCGAGCCGGGATCCAACGGCTCGGCCAGGCAGAGCACCTGCATCAGCCGCCCACGCAATCTCACCGGTTTGCCATGTCCAAAGAATCCACGAAGCGAGGAAGCTACCGAATTCCCGATATTTGCGGAAGACCAACGATCTCGACCACGCCCGGAGGCCGTGGACTTGCCAACGCCACCCGCTCGCTGGAAAAGCTTGGGCGCGCGCGATACTCTGTCCCGCTTCCCGGACGAGTTCGATGTGAGTCCCGCGCGTGTGAATCGCGCCGATCCGACAGCACTTTCTGACTCCGCCTTCCGCTGTGATTGTGGCCCTGAACGAAGAGGTCAACGTGAGCCGATCCACTCCCCCCGACGGTTCGTCGCCGATTTCCCGCCGACGATTCATCTCGACTGCGATCGCCGCGGCGAGCGCTCCGATGTTTATTCCCGGCACGTCACTCGGTCGCGGGTTTCGACTCGCGCCCAGCGAGCGGCTCACGGTTGGTGTGATCGGCGTCGGCAACATGGGCAGCGGCCATCTCAACACCATGATCGGCCACCGCGACGTCCAAGTCGTCTCGATCTGCGATGTCGATCGACTCAAGCGCGACAGCGCGGCGAAGAAGGTCGAGACGCGTTACGCGTCTGACGCATCGCGTGGCAACTACAAGAGCTGCCCGACGTACAACGAGTTCGAACGTCTGCTCGAGCGCGACGATATCGACGCGGTGCTGATCGCAGTGCCGGACCACTGGCACGCGCTCATCGCGATTGCGGCGTGCGAAGCCGGCAAAGACGTCTACTGCGAGAAGCCTCTTGCGCTGACCATTCGCGAGGCTGAAGCGATGGTCGCCGCGGCCCGACGCTACGGGCGCGTCTTCCAAACGGGAAGTCAGCAGCGGTCGTCGGCGAACTTCCGCTTCGCCTGTGAGATGGTCCAGAGCGGGCGCATCGGCAAAGTGCAAAAAGTAAACGTCGGCATCGGCATGCCGTCCTCCGAGAGATACTTCGAAGAGCAACCGGTACGCGAAGGGCTCGATTGGGATCGCTGGTTGGGTCCCGCGCCGTGGCAGCCGTACAACGCCGACCGCTGCAGCGGCTCGTACTCCGGCGGCTGGCGCATGGTTCGCGACTACTCGGGCGGCATGACCACCGACTGGGGAGCACACCACTTCGACATCGCGCAGTGGGGACTGGGACGCGATCACGACGGTCCGGTGAAGATCACGCCGCCCGGAGCCGACGGCGCCGAGACACTCACGTACCACTACGACGACGGCGTCGTCATGGAGCGCGGCGGCGCCAACGGCGTCCTGTTCCAAGGTTCGGACGGCAAGATCGAAGTCAACCGCGGCCACTTGAAGACGTGGCCGGCCGAGATGCAGAGCACACCGACCGGACGTGACGAAGTTCACCTCTACAAGAGCACCGGTCACTTCAACGATTGGTTGGAGTGCATTCGCACGCGACGCCGGCCGATCGCCGACGTCGCAGTCGGCGCCAGCACCATCACCACGTGCCACCTTGGGAACATCGCAACATGGGTCGGACGAACCATCCATTGGGACCCGAAGAAACGGATCATCGTGGGCGACGAAGCGGCCAATCGGTGGCTCGATCGCGCGAAGCGTGCACCGTATCGGCTGCACGTGGCGGGAGGGCTGACGTCATGAAGAGCAACACCATCCACACGCTGACTAGCGTGCTCCTGGTAGCGCTACTTGTTCTCACTACGAGTCTAGCTGCCCAAGCTCGAGACGATATCGACGCAACCCTCGCCAAGCTGACCGGCGAAGCGCCATACGATGGCTGGACCGCCGAGGCGGTACAAAAGGCGCAACTCGCTGCGTTCAAACACTTGATCCTTCCGATGGGCGCCGAAAGTCCGCTCGAGCGCGCCGAGCCTCAAATGACGTTCGAAAAGATCAGTCGACATGCATCGCGCCCCGGCGCGGATGCAGAACGCAAGCACTGGTGCCGCATTCTCTGCGGTGCCCAAAACCCCGTGATACCGCGACCGTCCCGCATATGGATGCTGCGCAAGCTCGGCGAGATCGGCGGCGCCGAATCGGTTCCCGCGCTCGCCAGCTTGTTAGGTTCGGACGACGCGGACATTCGTGAACTCGCCCGTCGAGCGCTGCAACGCAACCCCGCCGCAGATGCGGCAACGGTGCTGATCGACGCATTCAAAGCGGTCACGCACCCCGACGATCAAATCGCCTTCTTGAACGCGCTCGGGGGGCGCCGAGCCGCCACTGCGCTAGAGCCGGTAAGCCAAGCGTGCTTGTCCGAGAACGACAACGTTGCGCGCGCGGCGATCGCCGCGCTCGCGGACATCGGCGGCAACAGAGCGCTGTCGACGTTGATGGAGCTTCACAACGCCGGCGGCACGGAGCGCTACGCCGCCGCCGCCGCCGCCCTTCGCGTGGCTCAACGTGATGCCACCCCGGAACGGGCGGCGTTTGTGCAGCGCGATGTTCTCCGGGACGACTCGCCGGCCACGATTCGTATGGCGTGCCTGTCCGGCTTGTCGACCACCGATCCAGCGTTCTGCTTCGCGCAGCTCGACCCCATCGTCCGCGGAACGACATCACCAGAGCTCCGTCACTTTGCGATCGGCTTGATCCGCAACATGAAGGATCCCGAGGTATTGAACTCGGTCTGCGCCAGTTTTCCGCAGATCGACGCGGACGGACAGATCTTGTTACTGGCCATGTTCTCCGACCTAGGGGAATCGACCCGCGCGGGTGGTCCCGCCCTGCTGCAGAAGACCGCGGTGCGCAAGACGGTCCTGGCCGCACTCAACCATAACGACTCCAACGTACGCGGCGCGGCGCTCGACGCGCTGACACAGCTCGGCCAAGCCGGCGACGTCTCCGCCATTGCGAAAGTTGCGTCGAGCGATGCCTCGGTTCGTAAGGCGGCGCGTCGGACGCTCGAGCGCCTTCGAGGAGCCGACGCCGACGTGGCGATCCGCAAAGGCATCCGCGGCGGCGGCGAAAGCTCCGTTCGCTCGGAGTACATTCGCGCGGCCACGGCGCGCGGTGATCGAGACGCCATCCCGATGCTGCAAGAACTCGCCCGTGGCGATGACCCGAAACTGCAAGTGGCCGCCCTCGACGGACTCGCGGCGCTGTGCGGACCCGATCAAGTAGGCTCCTTACTGCCCCTGCTCGGAGCCGGTTCCACTGCACGCGCACGCGACGCCGCTGAACAAGCGATCGCAATTCTCTGCCGCAAAGACGACGACGAAACTCGACGCGTGCAACCGCTGGTTGCGTTGGTCAAGAACAGCCAGCAGATCGTGACCCAAGCGGCGGCGGTGCGCATTCTCGGTCGCGTTCAAGGGGACGCCGCCCTGCCGGCCATCCGCATGGGTCTCACTCGTGACGAGACCGTGCGCGAAGCTTCCATTCGCGCGCTGGCAAGCTGGCAAACTCCTACGGTGCTACCCGAGCTCCTTCTGGCCGCCGGCAGTGACGCGCCGCGCGCGCAAAAGATCGTGGCGTTGCGGGGATACTTCCGGCTGCTCCGGGAACCGAGCCCTCGCACTGACGTCGAGACTCTGGCGCTTGTCGAGCAAGCGTTGCCCCTGGCGAGCCGGGCCGATGAACAACGCTTGGCGTTGAGTGTCATCGGATCTCTCGGTGTCAAAGAGGCGCTCGTTGCGGCCGAAGGCCATCTCGACAACGACGAGCTCGCCGCAGAGGCTGCGCGCGCCGTGGCGGACATCGCTTCGCGGGTTTCGGCCTACGACGCGACGTCGGCCAACGCCGCACTCGAACGACTGAGCCAACGTCCGCTCGATGACCGCTTGCGAACGCACGTAGCGCAGACGCGGAAGCGAATCGAAGATCACCGGGGATTCGTCGGCTCTTGGCGCTACGCAGGTCCGTACGTCCACGCTAGTGCGACCGGCGCGGATCTGCTGCACGCGACCTTCCCCCCCGACAGCAAGCGCGCAGCAAGCGTCGAGTGGAAACGGCTGCGGACGTCGAACCCGTGGATTCTCGATTTCACGGAGCTCGACTCCGGATCGCAGCGAGTAATCTACGTCTCAGCTCATCTTCAGAGCGATCGCGATCAAGACGTCGTCTTCGCGATGGGAAGCGACGACGGCCTGCTGGTTCGAATCAACGGCGAAGTCGTGCACGACAACGCCGTCATGCGTGCTCTGGTCCGCGGCCAAGACAAAGTGAGGGTAAAGCTTCGCAAGGGGCCCAACATCATCGAAGCGAAAATATCGCAAGGCGGGGGTGGCTGGGGTTTCTGCCTGCGCATCGAAGACGAAACAGGTGCTCCCGCCGAGGGCCTGGACGTCCGTACCTGGTAACCCATACGAGGGAACCGAGAAAAGGAAACACGATGAAACTCGGAGTCATGAGCGCCGGACTCGGCGGTATGGGCTGGGACAAAGCGCTCGACTACTGCCAGAAGGTCGGCCTCGAAGCGATCGAACTTCCGGTGGGAGCGTACCCCGGAAAGCCCTTCTTCGAACCGGCCGAGGTCTTGGAAGATCCGAAGAAGCAGCGGAAGATCATCGAAGACTGTAAGTCGCACGGACTGGAAATCATCGGCTTGGCGGTGCACGGCAACCCGGTCAGCCCCAACGCCGACCTGCGCGCCGAGCACGATCGTGACCACGACATTGCCGTGCGACTGGCACCGAAGCTCGGGACCGATGTCGTCATCAACTTCTCCGGGTGTCCGGGAGGCAGCGCCGACGACAAGCAGCCGAACTGGGTCACCTGCCCATGGCCGCCCGAGTACGGCGAGATCCTCGACTACCAGTGGAACGAAGTGCTGATCCCGTACTGGTCGAAGAAGGCGAAAGAGGCGGCCGACGAAGGGGTGAAGATCGCGTTCGAAGCGCACCCGGGCTTCTCGGTCTACAACCCGGAGACCATTCTGAAACTGCGGGACGCGTGTGGGGATTCGTTGGGAGCCAATCTCGATCCGAGCCACTTCTTCTGGCAAGGCATCGACCCGGTCGAATCGGCACGGGTACTCGGCGACGCCAACTGCCTGTTCCACGTGCACGGCAAAGACACCGGACTCGATCCGCACAACATGCGGCTGAACGGCGGGCTCGACACGAAGAGTTACGGCGACCTTCACAATCGCAGTTGGGTGTTCCGAACGTGCGGTTACGGCCATGGCGATGACTTCTGGAAGCCGTTCATCAGCATGCTACGCGCGAAGGGCTACGACGGTGTCATCTCGATCGAGCACGAAGACAGCTACATGAGTGTGCAAGAAGGATTCGAGAAGGCGGTCGCCTACCTCAGAGGCGTGATGATCAAACAAGATGCGGGTGACGCATGGTGGTTCTAAAACGACCGTGCGACGCAAGCCAAGAGGGGTATTGCGATGTTCGGTGACCTCTGGCAGAAGCTCAAACGCGGCGGTGAACAAGACGGCGTGCATCCCCACGACCAGGGACCGGGCGCGTGGTTCATCGTGTTGCTGCTGCCGTTTCTCCTCGCCGCGCTGGCTATGGTGGTCGTCGCAATCTGGCCGTAAATGCGCGGGCGCAACGAGAAATTCAGGGGCGCCGACGCTGCGCAACCCGTAATATCCGCGGCTCGAAAGTCATTCACCCGCGAAGTAATACCCCCTGATTGGAGCACCTCACGTGTCTCACTGGAGCAAGATAGCACTCGGCGTCGTGCTCGCTTTCGTCTTCGTAGGAGTCGCGCACTCCCAAGACGACGCGAAGCCGAAGTCGAAAGCGGAGCAACGATTCGACGGCATCATGGCGGACGTCCAAGCCGACATGAAGAAACTGCAAGAGACCGAGAAGAAGAAGTTCGACGATTGGACCGCCGCCGCCGAGAAGGCGAAGAGTGAAGGCAAGCCAGCTCCCGACATGCCGGCCATGCTCATGGGTCCGCCGAAGGAACTCATGGCGAAGTTCGTCGGCAAGTTCGAAGTGGCCGCGAAAGAGTTCGCCGGCACCGACGACGCCATCAAGTTCCTCGGCATGATCGCCTCCATGGGCGGCATGGCCGAAGCGAAAGACCGCGTGCTCGCGGCGTGCAAGACGTTGACGACCACGCACATCAAGAGCGAGAAGCTCGCCGAGGCTTTGCCGGCCATCGGCATGACGAGTCACTTCCTCGGCAAGGAGGAGACGTCGCGTATCCTGAAGAAAGTCGAAGCGGACAGCCCGCACGCCGACGTGCAGGCGGGCGCAATTCTCGCCCGCGTCGACGGCGATCTTCGCGACGCAGACGTCGGGAGCCCGGAGTACCTCGCCGCCAAAGCGGAAGCGAAGCGGGCGACGGGAATCGCCACCGATCCCGACCTCAAGAAGCAGATCCAACGCTCGATCGATCGTCGCGAGAAGCTCAACACCGGAACCAAAGCGGACGACATCGCCGGCGTCGACCTCAACGGTGTGGCGTTCAAGTTGAGCGACTACAAAGGGAAGATCATCTTCCTCGACTTCTGGGGAGATTGGTGAGGCCCCTGCCGGGCCATGTACCCCCACGAGCGGTCGCTCGTCGACGAAATGAAGAACCGTCCCTTCGCCCTTATCGGCGTCAACTCCGATGACAACCTCGCGAAGATCCAGAAGATCGTCAAAGAGAAGAACATCAACTGGCGTTCGTTCCAGAACCAACCCGAGGGTGCCAAAGAGGCGATCTCCAGCGAGTGGGCCGTCAGCGGCTGGCCCACCGTCGTGGTGATCGACGCCGACATGAAGATCGTCTACCGCGGACACGACGGCAACGCCGCCATCGAAACCGCGCGACGTCTGGTCAAGGAACTCGAAGGCAAGAAGTAGCCGAAACCGCTCCGCGAAAAACAAAACGGCCGAGGATTTCGCCATGAAATCCCCGGCCGTTTTTTCGTGCCCGAATCCGGACACCCCCCCCCCTTGTCAGTGACAGTGACCGCCCAAAGGGTGCTCGTGCGGTGGCTTACTGCGGGCAACTCTTGCGTGGCGGTTTGACCTGTTGCGGACGATTGGGTTCGGGTGTGCCTCATCGGCTAGGCAATTGCGATCGTAGTGCGTCCCTCGATACCGTTTGCCAAAGGAGGCTGTCATGCCGTGGGCTCGTTCGATTTTGTTGGGTTGTGTTGCTGGCTCGCTGTTCGTTGGCTGCCAAGGTCCGGCAGTGCATGTCACTCGGTACCGGCCGAAGGCGGTCGCGGGGCCGTCGGACGTTTCGTTCTTGATTGTGTCGCGGCAGCTGGTCGATGCGTCGGGGGGTGAGCCGGCGGTCGTCTCCGACACGCCTCACGCGGTAGTCGCGTTTGTCGGTGCGGCGTCGATCCGGGTCGCGCCGATCTCGGATTTGCTCGACGAGGCGACGCGATTCGGTCTGGGGGGCTCGGGTGGCGAACACACCGCGCGGTTCACGGGTGAACGCGTTTCGATCGACGGGCTGGATTTCGAGCTGAGCGATGGCGATTTGATCGTCGTGGGGACTGACGGCAGTGGCGCGTTGACGCCGCGTCCTCCGTTGACGATTCCCGATCACCTTGTCGAGCCGGTGTTCACCCAGTTCCAGGTGGTCCCGCTCGCTGACCACGTGCGCAGAAACTCCGACTAAACCGTGACTCGCGTGAGCCTTCGAGACCGGTGACGGACTCGAGTTCGAGCCGTGCCGCTCTCCCGCACGCTCCCCGCAGGTGCCGTTTTGCCCCCTTTTTCGCCCGTACGCCCCGCGACCGTTGACGGGCGACCGAGGGGGCCGCTAGATTCCCTGCTTCGATCCGCTCATCGGTCCCCGATTCGAGAGAAGCAGAGACGCCATGACCCCCGAGAACAACGATTCGCAATCCCGGCCGCCACTCGACGTCAATCGTCGACAGTTCGTGAAGGCGGGCGCGCTGGCTGGTGCCGGCTTGGTGCTCGGTGGCATTGGCGAGAATCCCGGGGTTTGGGCGCTGACCAGCCAGGACTCGAGCGGCCACCAGGATGAACTGAACGTCGGGATCATCGGGCCGGGCGTCCAGGGCAAGAACCTCATGCTGAAGGCGCTCAAGGTGCCCGGCATTCGCTTCGTCGCCGTCAGCGATGTGTGGCCATACCACCAGACGTACGCCAAGAACCTGCTGGGAAAATTCGATCAAACGGTCAATGTCTACGAAGACTACAAGGACATGCTGGCCAAGGAGACGAATCTCGACGCGGTGATCGTGGCGAGCCCCGACTGGGTTCACGCCGAACACACCAACGCGTGCCTCGAGGCGGGCAAGCACGTCTACTGCGAGAAGGAAATGTCGAACTCGATCGAGGGCGCGCGCTCGATGGTCGAGACCGCTCGCAAGACCGGCAAGCTTCTCCAGATCGGCCACCAACGTCGCAGCAACCCGCGCTACTGGCACATGATCAAGTTGGTCGACAAAGACAAGGTGCTGGGCCGTATCACGCACGTCTTCGGACAGTGGAATCGACACGAGGCGTTGGAGATCGGGTGGCCGAAGAAGCAGGTCATGGACGACGCCGCGTTGAAGCGCCACGGTTACGCTTCCATGGATCACTTCCGCAATTGGCGTTGGTATCGCAAGTACTCCGGTGGAATCATGGCCGACCTCGGTTCGCACCAGATCGACATCTTCAACTGGATCTTGAAGTGCCCGCCGAGCGCATTGATGTCCAGCGGCGGTATCGACTACTACCAGGCGAAGAATCGCGAGTGGTACGACAACGTCATTTCGGTATACGAATACCAAACCGAAGCGGGCAAAGTCCGCGGCGCCTACCAAGTGCTCAACACGACAAGCCACGGCGACTACTACGAGACGTTCATGGGCGATCAAGGGTCGATGACGATCTCGGAAGATCCTCGCAAAGGGCACCTGTTCCGCGAACGAGCGGCGAAGCGCCGCGAGTGGGAAGACGAGTCCGAGACCGTCGCCAAGATGGGCAAGGACGCCATTGAGTTGAAAATCGGCGAGACACTGACCGCCGACGGCAAGAAAGATCCCGAAGGGCAGCGGCTCCTCGCCGAGAGCAAGAAGCACCCGCACCAGCTGCACCTCGAGAACTTCTTCAACGCCATTCGTACCGGCACACCCCTGAGTTGTACGCCTGAGATCGGATTCGAAACCGCAGTCTCCGTACTGCGAGCCAACGAGTCGGTCGAACTCGAGCGACGCATCACGTTCGATCCCAAGGAGTTCAAGGCGTAGCCGTAGTCATGACTCACCCGTGTATCACTAGAGGCCCGGCCGGAATGTCATGTCGCGCGAGACCTCTCGCATCAACAGCACTTTTCGGCCACACCTCTAGGGTGCTAGCGATCATGCTCTTGATCGCTAGCGTCAGCTCCGTTGCCACTGTCCTGATCCAGACTATCGCGCCCGACCACGTCGAGGCGCAAGTGGGTGGCGCCGACAACAACCAGCGCGCGCGCCAACTCCGCACCGACAGCAAGTCCCCCTACTATCACCGTCTCACACTGTACGATCACGACGGTGAGGCGATCTCACCCGAGGACGGCGACCCCAAGCCATACTCCGCACGATCGACGTGCGGCAAGTGTCACGCGTACGACACCATCGCGTGTGGTTGGCACTTCGGCGCCGGCATCACCGATCCGGAAAAGAAAACCCCGGCCGGCCGCATCGCCGAGCCGTGGGTCTACCTCGACCGCGATACCGGCACCGCGCTGCCGCTCTCTCTGCGCGAGTGGCCAGGCAGCGTTCACCCCGAGCGCATCGGCATGACACGGTTTCAGTTTGCGCAAACGTTCGGTCGTCACCTGCCGGGCGGCGGTTGGATCGAACCCAGTGCGCGCACCATGATGAACTCGCCGCAGTCGGCGCGCTGGGGCATCTCGGGGGCGGTCGAGATCGACTGCATGGTCTGTCACGCGACCGGCAACGACCACGACATGACGCAAGCGGAGCGCAACCTCGAACCGCAAAACTTCAAGTGGATCCCGACCATTGCTCTGGGCATCGCCACCGTGCGCGGCAAGGCGAAAGACGTCCCCGACGACTACGATCCATTCGACCCGACGTCGTCCTCCGGTGATCCACCGCCCTCGGTTGAGTATCGCCCGGCCAAGTTCGATGGCGACGATCGCGTGCACTTCGACATTACCCTGCGCCCCTCGACGAACCGTTGCAACTTCTGCCACAGCGAACGAATCGTCGGAGCCACCGCTCGGCCGCGTTGGCAACACGACGGCGATGTTCACATTCGCGCCGGGCTGTCCTGTGTCGACTGCCATCGCAACGGGATCGACCACCAAACGGTACGCGGTTACGAAGAGGAAGCGACCCACCGGCCGGAGGCGGCTAGCTTCTCGTGTCGCGGTTGCCATCTTGGTGAAGACGGCGGCCACTTCGGAGCGCCAAAACCTCAACACGCCGGGCTGCCCCCACTGCACCTAACCGAGATGTCGTGCACGACGTGCCACTCCGGCCCCGCACCACAACGGGACACGCAAGAGTTTCAGACGGCGCGCCTGCACGGGCTGGGGATTCCGACCAAGCACCGTCACGATGACGACCCACCGTCAGTTGAAGGGCCGCTGTTCCTGCGCGACGACCGCAGCGTGATCACGCCGTACCGATCGTTCGCACCGAGTTACTGGGCGCGCCGAGTCGACGCAACACCGGAACCGTTCACACTCCTACCGCTCACACT
>JAJFFE010000371.1 GCA_021776775.1 Planctomycetota bacterium
CGCCTGCGAATTCCGAACGGCAATCTCCCGCCGAACTCCACCACTCACCGCACCTGCACTTTCCGGCCGCACCTCTAGAGGCCCGGCCGAAAAGTCAGTTACTCCTCCGCGTCGATCTCTCCCTCTTCGAGCTTTTCCATCAACGTGTCATAGCTCTGGCGTGCTCCGTCGAATCGTTCCTTGAGCTGATCAAAGTTCGAGTCCGAGTCGCGCAGCATTTCGACGATCGGAGCCATCCAGCTCTGCATGACGGCGAACTGCTGACGAATCACGTTGAGGAAACTGTGCGGGACCTTGTTCACGACTTGAACGTTGGGAAACTTCAGGTCTGCCACCGACGGACGGTCCCTCAGCGCTTCCGAGATAGTGGCGAGCAGCGCGTCCTGATTGCCACCGCCCCCCTTCGCTGAGATGCCGCGATCGATCGTGGACCGAATACCGTCGAGAGCGGCGTTGAACTCGGTCAGCTGAAGAACGACTTGTGCGAACTTGTCGTCACCGCCGAGGCCGCGAAGCTTGTTGTTACGTTGGAAAGTCTCGCGAATATCTGCCCAGCGCGACTCTTCGTCCGCCGATAGCTTGCCGAGCATCTCTTTGAGCTTCAGCAGGTTGGCCTCGGCCCCGGTCGTCAGCGTCTGCGCCTCGCTTCCGTAGTGAGTCATGATGAGCAACTCCAACTCGTCGTCATTCATGACCGGCAGGACCTTCTCGGCCAGCTTGTTCATGTTTCGATACGACCCCTGGAGACGGAACGGCGGTTCGGTACGGTAATCGTCGGATTGCCCAGCCGACGCGATGTACTGGGAGTTGACGGTCAGGATCACGTCTCGAATACGGAGGAGCTTCTTGAGAACGTTGACGATCTCTTCGACTTCCGGCGCCGAGTAACTTCCCTCGAAGTCGACGCCTTCGCCGGACCCCGTTTCGGCAATCTTCAACATGCCGTAGAGATCTTTCTGGCTGCGACTCGTCAGCTTGTCGAGCACGGGGTTCGACGTCAGGCAGTTCTCGATGTAGCTGAGTTTGAAGTCGCCTGCGTTGCTTCCGATGATGTCACCGAGGTTGTAGGTGTCCGCACGGTTCGCAAGCATGTCCGGGATCTGGAACTTCTCACCGCTTTCCGTGTACGGGTTCCCGGCCATGACCACGGAGACCTTCTTGCCACGGAGGTCATAGGTGCGGGTTCGACCGCGGAACACACCTTCGATGCGCCGCTGCCCATCGCAGAGAGAGATGAACTTCTGCAGAAACTCGGGATGGGTATGCTGAATGTCGTCGACGTAGATCATGAGATTGTCGCCGAGTTCGAACGCCAAGTTCAGCTTCTCGACCTCTTCCCGCGCGCTGGCGTTCGGTGCTTCATTCGGATCGAGTGACGTGACCGCATGGCCAATCGCCGGGCCGTTAATCTTGACGAAGGTCACGCCCAGACGGCTCGCCACATACTCCATGAGCGTGGTCTTACCGTACCCAGGCGGTGATACGAGTAGCAAGAGCCCCATGAGGTCGGTGCGTTTGTCGGCCCCGGCGACGCCAATTTGCTTGGCCAAGTTGTCGCCGATGAGCGGTAGGTAGTGACGATCGATCAGGCGGTTGCGGACGAACGACGACAGCACACGGGGCTTGAACTCATCGAGCCGAATGCGCTCCCGCTCTCCCGCTAGGTACTCCTTCTTCTTGCGTTGATACAACTCGAACCGCGGCCGACACTCCTGCTCGAATCGGGCCAAGCGATGAAGAAAGGCGGGAAGGTCGAGCTCGTAGTCACCCTCGACAATGACCGAGTGGCTTCCGATGAGGTCGGGCAGAGCCACTGTCGTCCGACCAGAGACCGCGTTACTGGCGAGATCCGCCGAGGTAAGTTCGGAGCTGAGCAAGGCGACCGCAACTTCGTCGCGAAGATAAGCGCGCGCTCGCGCCGCCGCCTCGTCCTCAGGCTGAAACTCGACGAGGTAGGCGTCGACCCAATCGCGGATCAGCGACAACGCGGCCACCGGATCCTCGATGTCCGCGACCGCCTGCTTGAACGACTTCTTCGAACGGCGCTTGGCAAGGACCTCGGAAAATTCGGTCGCGATCACCAGTGCTTCGGGGCCGACGGCAAACGGGCTACCGTCTGCGATCTGGTCACAGACGTACGCAGCCGCGGGGGCCAGCCACTCGTCGTCGAACACTCCCTCCGGCAGCGCCCGGGCCAACTGCTCGATCATTTCGTCTCGATAGCGAGCGGCCACCGACGCGGCCCCAAAGCTGTCGCGAATCGAAGCGAGACCGCGGAGACGCGCCTCTTGTCGTTGCTTGACACCGTCGTCGAGCAAACGAGTCCATGCGAACCACGCCAGCGCCCGCGCCGGCGAGGGATAACGCAATCCGCCCGCGTCCGCGACCAAACTCGCCAGCGACTTCACGACCGCCGCGGCGTCCCGGTCGTGCACCCCTTTGACATAGCCTTCTTGGTATCGAGGCGCGGCGAACTCTTGCACGGACTCGAGCAGCGCCGCGTCGTCCAGAGTGCGGACATGCGCGGGATCCGCCTGTGTGAAGTAGCAGTAGGCGAGATACTCGGCTCGGTACACAGAGCCGTTCTCAGAGACCAACTCCTGCGTCCACACGTCGCGTGTTTCGGCCAACTCGGCATCGACGATGCGCTCGAAGTAGTTCGTGCTCGTGAGATGCAAGTACAGCTCGCCGTCACGGATAACCGTCGTCAGATCGAGCGGTTGAACGTTGACCGAGAACAGTTTCTCCCCAAAGCGAATGACATTTTCGCCGTCGACGAACAGCTCTTTGCGGTCCTTGAGCTGGCGAATCGAGTTCTCTCGAATGGACTTGAGGCGACTCTGCACCTCATCCGACTTTACCGAGTCGTCGAGTTCTCCAAGCTGCTCGACGACGTTGCGGACCTTGTCAACCATGAGGTCGGAGGCGAAGTACCCGTTGATCTCGCTGATGGAGTCGAACGACTTCAGTCGCGTTTCGATCCCCTTCAGGATTCGGTCCGCCGTCCGGTGAAGACCTTCCGCGCGTCGGTTCCGTGTTTCAACGAGTCCAAGCTTGCGCGCCTCGAACGCGTCGTAGATCTCTTGCCGCTTCTCCGCGATCTGATCGACGAAGTCGTCAAACTCTGCAAAGCGACCCTCGAGCTCTTCGAGTAACACCATCAACTTAGTGAGCTGAGCGTCACACTTTTCGGGAGTGTCGCAGAGGTCGAGATAGTTGACCACCGACTGACCGAGCAACTTCAGTTGCGAACCGAACTCTGACGCGCCTTCCACCGTCATCAACTCTTGAGCACGGCGCTTCAGCGTGGCTCGAACTTGGTTCACGTGAGCAAAGATCTCGGAGATGGCGTCGATGCTCGCCGTGCGCTGCGTCGCGTCGTCGATCTTCAGATTGCCGACAGTCTCGATCAGCAGTTCCAGCTCCCCCGAACGGAGGTCTATCTCTGCCTCGATCTCGCGCGCGGTCGCCACCTTCTCGATCGTGGAAAGGCTCTCCTCGATTTCGGCGATCCGGGTGCGATACGGATCGAGCGCGGCCGGCTGTAGCAAGAACTCGACACAGCCTGTGGCGAGCTTCTCCGCCTGTGAGGCGATGGTCCCGTCCAGGCTGTCAACGCGGCCGAGATCGATGTAGCGCAGGTCGCGCAGCGAGATCACGCGACCGCGCAGGGTGCGCAGCTCCGCCAGCGATTGCACGTAGTCGTCGATCGATCGGAAGTCGCGCGCCCGGATCCCTCGTTGAATCTCGGTCACGGACGTCTGGACTTCGGTCAGACTCTCCTGCGTTCTTCGCCGGATCGCCACGACCTTGTCGAATTCGTCCACCGCCGCGCTCGCCGCTTGACGAATCTTCCCGAGCGGCTCGGCCAGACCACCGGCTTCCGGGTCAGTGATCCAGTAGTACGAATCGATGATATCGGCCGTCTTCTTGACCAGGTCGAGGTAGAGGTTCGCGTAGCTATCGTCGCGGGCGATCAACAACAACACTTCGTGCGACTCCGCCATGCCTCGGACTAGGTCACGGTTACCGATCTTGAACAGAAGGGAATCACTCTGTTCGGGAAGAGCACTGCCCTCTTCCACGTAAGGGGTTTGCCAAATCTGAATCGTGTGGTGCTTGTTCGGATCTCCGTGCTGCTTGAAGTAGAGCAGTTCCCCGGTCGGAAACAGCGAGAATCCGTTGCACACGATCGGCGTCTTTACCTCTTGCTCGATGACGTTGTACGACAGCAAGACGTACGTTCCGTGCTTTCGATTGTAGAAGACGTAGAGGAAGTCTTCCCCGTTCGGCGCCGCGACCCGCCGCTCGAACAACATGTCGTTGAGCGAAGTATCGAAAAGCTTCAGCTCGCCCGTCTCGAGGTAATACCCGTTCGAAAAGATCAGCCCGTGGTCGTCGGGAAGGAAGACGCAAGCGCTCTCGATGGCGTCGATGCGACGAACGCTCTGCACCTTCTCACTGTAGACGAGATAACGAAACTGCTCTTCTTGGTACGGCTTGATCTTCAGCAGGATATTGGAGCCGACGGTCGCGTAGAAAATCTCAGCGTCGTCGAGAGTTTGATCGGGGTTGTCGACGGGCTCGGCATAGATACCCTGACCGTCTTCGGTGTTGTCCTCGACTTTGACCGTCAAGTCACCGCCGACCGTTTCGACGAAGAGACGATCTTCAATGGATATGTGCGGGTGGGCGCCGGAACGATGAAGATCACGGTGGGTTCGAACCCAGTCGAAGTCGTGCTGCGACGGGAACCGAAACTCGTGATCGCTGCGACTATCGACGTATTCGAGCCCGTCGTCGGTCATGCGCCACTTGAACGTCTTGACGTCGGTGACCGATTCGCCGATCCGAAACACCATGTGGAGATGGGGACCGATCACCGCGAACTTCGCGAAGATGGTCTTTCGGTAGTAGCGGTACAACTCGCGAAAGTCGAGGCGGAAGCGCTCTTCGTCGACCAGCGACATGTCGAGACGGTGAAAGTCATGATCTCGATAATCGTAGACAGCGAAGACGTCCTCTGGAGTCGTCTCGGTCTTGAGTCCGATATTGACGTTGTAACCGAACAGAAACCGGTTCCCGATGGAGATGATGTCCCGCGGAACACAGTTGTGATCGGTGGTAACACGCGCCGTCGCGAGTAACTCCGTTTCGATTGAGCCGAACACCTCCTTGCGCTGGGCATTCAGTCCATCGATGCGCTCTCGGAGTTCGGTCCCGTGTGCGGTCAGTCGATTGCGAATGACCTCATAGGTACCGCTCTCGAGCTGCTCGGATGGTTTCGCTTCTTGTGGCTCGTGATCATCGTTCGGTGGCTGGGCGTCCGTCATGCGACCCCTTCCCTCAGCGACGGTTGAAATAGGACTCCAAGAGCTTCGCCGGCGGCGTGCCGATACCTCGGCACGCGTCAACCCGGCATCGATCCGCTATGAAGACCGCTACTAATTGTCGCTGGGACGAACGCCGAGTTTAGCGGCCAACTTGTCGAACGGTTGATCGGCCACGCCATAAGTTTGAGCCATACCAAGCATGGACTGCAGGCGGTCCTTCATGTCGTCCGTATCGGCTAGCCCCATGAGTTTGAAGATCAACGCCGAGACCGACAAGTTCCGCACGTCGTCCGTGGAGAGGCCGAACCGTCCTATGAACTGCTCGAGACCGTTGCGGAAGCCATCCGGAGTTCCGTCAAAGAAAGTCTCCTTGACGTCGGTCAAGACGCGACTCGATTCGACCATGCGATCGATCCCTTTACCCTGCCCGACCGAGTTGACGATTCGATCGAAGAACTGGGCATCCCCGCCGACAATGTCGATTCGCGCGCTTTCGAGCGCGGTGGAGATAACACCAGCCTGGTCGCGGGCGATCTCCTTCCGAGCGTCGATGTCCGCGATCTGCAGATCTTTCTCGAGCGCGAGTCGCAGGCGGAACTCTTCGTGGTCCTTCGATGACTCGTTGAACTTCTCCATGGCGGCGGCCTTCTGGGTGATTCCCTCGGCCTCGGCGCTCGCCTTGGCCAAAAGCACTTGGGCCTCTGCCGCTCCATACTTCTCGGTGGCGTCCGCTTTCGCTTCCATGACTTGAACTTCGGCCAAACCGATCGCAGCTTCTTCGGCCGCTTGCGCCTCGGCTAGACGCTTCCGCGCTTCGCTCTGCTTCTCGGACGCCTCGAGTTCGGCGCTCGCGTCGATCAAGACCCGTTCTGCGTCGCGCTCGGCTGCGATTTTCGCTGCTTCGGCCGCGCGAATTTCTTTCACCGCCGCCTGCTCCGCGGTTTCTTGCGCCAACGTCACTGCGACCTGCTTCTGACGATCGGCGGTCGCGAACTCTTGGGTGTCTTTGATCTTCTCTTGTTCTTCGACGACCGCGCGCTCGACGATAACTCGGTCGCGAATGACATCTTGAATGTTCTTCTTCTCGACCTCGACCGCTTTGTCCTTCTCGATCTGCGCGAGCGTGACAATGCGCTCTCGCTCCGTCACCTCGAGCTGACGGTCTTTTTCTATACGCTCGATCTCGACCGCGGTCGTTCGCTCTTTGTTCTTCTCCGCAACGACGACCTGGCGATCCTTGTTTTGTGTCGCAACCTCGACTTCTTCTTCAGTAGCGATGCGCGCTCGCTCCGACTTGAGCAACTCTTCCGCTTCTACCTTCCGCGCCTCGGCGTCTTCGCGAGCGGTGACCGTGGCGATTTCGCGCTTCTGCTTCTGCTCCGCTTCGACCTTCTGCCGCTCGAGTTCCAGGATGGCTTCGCGCGCCTCGACGTCCTGCTTGGTGATGATCTTCTCTTTGTTACGGAGAATCTCGTTGGCGAGGATCTGCTGCTTGGCCGTCAGATCAGCGATCTTCTTGATTCCCTCGGCGTCGAGAATGTTGTTGGGGTCCATCTTGTCCATAGGCGTCTGCTCGAGATAGTCGATCGCGCAGTCGTCCAGAACGTAGCCGTTCAGGTCCGTACCAATGACTTTGATGATCTCGTCCTTGAAGCTCTCCCGCTCTTCGTAGAGTTGGACGAAGTCGAACTTCTTACCGACAGTCTTGAGCGCTTCGGAGAACTTTGCGTCGAAGAGTTCACGCAACGCAACCACGTCGGAGGCGCGCTCACACCCAACCGTCTGGGCAACCGCCAGTACGTCTTGGGGCGTCTTGTTCACTCGCACGAAAAACGCAACCTTGGTGTCAGCCCGCATGTTGTCTTTGCAAACCAGGCCGTCATCGCTCGTACGCGCAATCTCAACGCGCTTGACCGAGATCTCCATGCGCTCGGCGCGGTGCAGGATCGGAATAACGAAAATTCCGGAGAAAGAGACTTTGGATCCACCGACCCCGTTTCTCACGATTGCCGTGCCCTGCTCCACCTTCTGGTAACACTTCACCAGCATGGCAAGGAAGCCTATGAGTACGACGGCTCCGATGACGACCAAGACGAGAACCATCGCGTTGCCAAAGTCCAACTGGGCGAGATGTGTCAAATTTTGCATATCTACTCCGTTTCCAGGGAGGTGATCACGTAGGAGTCCTCGCCGTCGAGGAACTCCAGCACCACGCCATCATCATCCTTGTGGAGAATCTCTCCGTTACGCGTACGAACATTGATCAGAAGCGGACTGCCCTCTTGCTCCCGGATCACCTCTGCCTGGCCGAACTGCTCATTAACGGTACCTGTCTTGATTTTGCAAAGTCGCCCCACTACCGAGACCTCTTCGAATACGTCCTGCTCCATCGTGCGGTAGAGTGCACGAAACGGCGACGTGACGATCTTGGCGAAGAACGCGCTGACGATGAAAATTGGCACCGCCATCGGAACTGCGATCCAGAGCGACGTGATACCCAGGTAGTGGGTCGCGCACACCGAGATGCACCACATTGAAACGGACAAGGCGCTGACGATAACCATCAACGGCACTTCTCCCACATTGAAATACCGAAGGGCTCCCCAGATTCCCCCGGGGCTAGTGCCCACATCTTTGTGGAAGTCTTTGGAGAACCCTGCATCCGAACCGGCTTCGAGCCCACCGTGGATGTCAACGTCATGGTGAACGTCGATAGTCTCCGCGTCGACAAGGCCGAGAATTACCGTCACCCAGTACACCAACACCAGAATCAATAGTGATGTGTACGGAAGATTGACCAGTGCGACGCACGCATCCAAGAGTTCGTTCATGGTTCGGTTGCCCATCTAGTGCACCTGAGGCGCGTGGACTTGGATTCAGTCGCTGGGTTGGAGCGTGAGCGTACCGATGGCGGTTCCGATTCTGCAACGCAGATCGGCGCGCTTCTCAAGCTCGCTTTGCTTTAGTGAGACCCCCCCAGAAGTCAGAGGCGTTTGGCAACAAGCGTTCCGGAACGGGGCGCCGCCCACGGTGAGTTTCGGATCGAATTCAAACATTCATAAACGATATCAATGAGGCGACTTACAGACTTCACCATCGTAGATTTGTCATCCCGACGTAGGCCGAGGTGACCACGGCCCGACGCACAAGACCACTCGATGGGAACCGCTACCGCACTTCGGTCCAGTGTGCGCATCCGACAGCACCGACTCAACCGTGAATAACCACGGCACGAGCCGGCGCTAACGAGCAGGTTTGGTCAGTCCTATGGACAGCTGGGATAAAACTCGCAGCAGAGTTCATCGGCGTCGGTCGCGTCGACCCCACAGTCCGGAAACGGCAGCGGCGGCGGCGGTCCGGCCACGAAGAGCCGGTCGAGCATAAAGATCATGTCGGCGATGTCGATGGATCCATCATCGTTCGCGTCGCACGCATCGTCACACCGTGCCGGTCCCTCGCCCGTGAACAAGACAGTGAGTCCGAAAACCGCGTCGGCGATATTGAAACAGCCATCGATGTTGCAATCGCCACGCAAGAATTCCGTCGCGGGAGTCACCGTGATCGTCGCGTAGTCGTAGATCTTGACTTCGCCGAGCGTGCCATCGAAGTCGTCGAACGGGCCGGAACTATACGATCCGAACGCAAAGTCATCGGTGCGGCCACCGATGACGAACTGATTTGGGTTGGCTGTGCTACCGAAGGTGTCGGGGATACAAGTGACATCGACTAGCTCTCCGTCGACATACATGCGGAGGAATCCTTCGTTGCGAATTGCGATCACGGTATGGGGAAGCCCGTCGTTCACTGGGGATGCGCTGGACGCCCCCAGACAAGTGGCTCCATCGCAGATATAGAACGACGCGAGGCCCGAGCCTCGACGCACCCCGAGTCCGTACGCCGGAAGGTTTCCGGTCTCTTGCTTGATGACGATGAGACGAATAGCGAGGACACCCGGCTCGGACAACGTGGTTTGAAACGTCGCCTCGATGGTGAAGTCTTCATCCGCGATGTTGAACACATCGGAGAACGCACCTGTGACGGGGACGACGTGGTCCTCGGAACCGAACATGTCGACCCCGGTCGCGCCGTCGAACGGCACGAACTCAGTGTCGCCTTGGAGTTCCCCGTCGAAGTCGGATCCGAGCGTGCCGAGATTGGCTGTCGGAGAAGCCGAATCTGCGAAGTCGTACCAGAGAATAGGGTCTTGGGCCCCGACAGAACCCACCAAGAGCATCAGGAGAATCACGCATCGCATAGAACAGCCTTTCACAGAATCGAAGTTCCCATCGTTCCATGCGACAACGCCGAGCGCACCTGACAGGTTTTCTTGGAGACGACCCCCGTCTATCATCGCGGAGTACTCCAAACCCCCCACCGGTCCATAACTCCTTCCCCGAGAATCACTCTCACAGAAACCAGGCAGCCATGCGCGGACTCTGGATCGAAGACGGCACCCTCGAATTCCGGTCAAATCTCTCGCTCGAGCCCAGAGCCAACGAGTGCAGAGTGCAAGTCAGACGAGCGGGCGTCTGCTCCACCGACCTCGCGCTACACCGTGGCTACATGGGCTTCCGAGGCATCCCCGGACACGAGTTTGTCGGAGTTGCACTCGACGGGCCGCTGAAGGGGCAGCGTGTGGTCGGCGAAATCAACGCGGGTTGCGGCTCGTGCGATCGGTGCAAGCGTGGGCTCGAACGTCACTGCGCTTCGCGCACCGTGCTCGGGATCTTTCAGCGGCATGGCTGCTTCGCGGAACAGCTTCAATTGCCTCTTCAAAACCTACTGGTGGTTCCCGACGCGTTGACCGACGACGCAGCCGTGTTTACCGAGCCTCTCGCCGCCGCGTTCGAGATCTCCGAGCAAGTACCGCTCTCCCCCGGTATGCAGGCTGTCGTGGTCGGCGACGGGCGATTGGGTCTGCTGTGCGCGCACGTGCTCGCGAAACACGGAGTTGAGGTCACGCTGGCCGGGCGACATCCCGAACGAGCGGAGCGTCTGTCGGGAGTCCGACATCTGTCCGGTCTGTTCGAGGCGGAGTCTCCCGACGGAGACAGCTCCTATGACCTTGCTGTCGAAGCGACCGGAGATCCCACCGTCTTGCCTCGACTGTTCACTCACGTGTGCCCACGCGGCACCATCGTCCTGAAGACGACGAGCGAGCAGCCCGCGACCATCGACTTTGCACCGGCGGTGATCGATGAACTGACGATCGTGGGCTCCCGCTGTGGTCGCTTCGAACCAGCTCTCGCGGAACTCGCGGCCGGGACGCTCGACGTTGAATCCATGGTTGACGATCGGTTCCCGCTCGAATCCGGGGCTCGCGCGTTCGAGCGGGCGAGCGAACCTGGCGTCCTCAAGGTGCTGATCGACGTCGAGTGACACCCGGCGTGGTCAATCTCACAAACAGCTTCGCGACAGAGGGTTCCGAATTCTCTCAACGCGACTGTGAACGGTAGAGTACCAGCGGCGACTCCTTCTCAGACCCGGGGGTGATTTG
>JAJFFE010000372.1 GCA_021776775.1 Planctomycetota bacterium
AACGGAACACAGGCTGCGATTCTCGTGAAGATCAAGGCGCGACGCCGAAGTCGACCTAGTGGTCTTCAAGAAGGAGTAACGCAGAGATTCGCGGGAAGCGCAGCCTGCGCGGCTTCGCCTGATGAATAGTCCGGGCTAGAGGTGCGGCCGAAAAGTGCCGTTGATGCGAGAGGTCGCGATTTCAAGGTCAGTGCGCCCGGCGAAACGCAGTCGTATTGCTCATACTTCGAGTTTCGCCGGGCGTGCTGGCCGCCGGAAGCTCGAGATCTTGCGCGACATGACTTTTCGGCCGGGCTCTAGAGGTGCGGCCGGAAAGTGCAGCTGCGGTGAGTGGGTGACGCGCCCTCTCTGGGGGCGCGCATGACGGATTCTCGCACGACGCACTTCCGACGCCGACGTGACTTTACCTAAGAGGTTGCCATGTACTACACCGATCGTCAGGTTGCGATACTCGAGTTTGTCCAGCGGTATCGGCGGCTCCGGTCCGTGGCCCCAACGCTGGAAGAGATCGCGCAAAACTTCGGCGTGTCGAAAGTGACGATCTACGATCACGTCCGACAGCTCGAGCGTAAGAACGCGATCCGACGAGAGAAGCACCGCGCGAGATCGCTCGAGATCATCGACCCGGACTACCTCGATCGCTCACCGGATACCTCGGCGGTAGACTCGTCCGATTCGGCCGGCGGCGCGAAGGTTCCATTGTCGGTCCTCGGCAGTATCGCAGCCGGTCAGCCGATCGAAGCGATCGAGAATCCCGAGATTGTTGATCTGGCCGACCTGCTTCCCATGGGGCGCGATCACTATGCGCTGCGCGTGCGAGGGGTGTCGATGATCGATGACGGCATCCACGATGGCGACTTGGTGATCATCGAGCGCCGGACCGTGGCTGACGATGGCGAGATGGTCGTCGCGATCCTCGAAGATGAGGGTGCCACGCTCAAGCGGCTGTATCGAGAAGCAAAGCCCGATGGGCGCACGCACTTTCGGCTGCAACCGGCGAATGCCGCAATGGAACCGATCTTCGTCGACCGCGTCGAAGTTCGTGGCGTCGTGGTCGGCGTCGTTCGTCAGCTGGGGGCGCCTCTCCGCGGTGTTTAGCTAGAGGCCCGGCCGCACCTCTAGGTTCGTGCACGAATCTCATTCCGCCGCTACTATGGGATACTGATACCATGGGCTGCTGAGCCGTCGGTGCCCTCTCCGACGGTGTGGAGTGGATCTCAATGCCGATTCAGTACCGTTGCCGCTGTGGACAAGAAGTCGTGTTGCGTCCCCGCGAGGGTACCTACATCTTCGTCGGCGTGATCCTCGTCTTCACTCTCCTGAACACCGTGCTTACGGCATCCCTTTGGTTGACACGCGATTCGGCTGGTTCGCTACCGCCCGCGCAACGAGTTGCCGAGCGAACGACAATCGACGGACCGGTTGATCGCGACGCCTCGGCCGTGGACTCCCACGCTGCTACTTCGCGATCCACGATTGCCACGTCGGCCGACGGCGGTGACCGCGTGTCCGCGTCTGTCACGCCTCCGCTAGACATTGGCGACACGTCGTCGGCGTCGTCAAATCCCACCACGCGGAGTTCCGTGCCGATCCCTATCGAGTCGAACCCTGACGGAGTGGCTGACGGCAGCGCAGTCCACCGAGGGACCGGGGACTCCACGTCGCAGCCGTCGTCGGGCGTCGACGCAGACGAGGGTGACGCAGCGCAGCGGGAGGCACCCGCGGTTGCTGCCTTTGCGCGCCCAGCTTCGGTCGACGGGTTCTCGTTGTGGATGAGAGTTCAACACTTGCCGACGGCGACGGTCGATCGCGCCGCAATCTTGTTGGCCGCTGTGACGTGGGGCGACGGGTTTGTCCGGGCGCGGGCCGAAGAAATCGTCGCTAGCGAAGCGGGGGAGCTTGGCGCTTGGCTGCGCACCTGGGTTCAATTGCCGCGATCTTCCGAGGAGGCGGTGATTGTAAGCAGCGACGCACCGACTGGGCTTGCCGATGACCTGCGCGGTCGATGGGACGGCGTGTGGGCGGAGTATCCCGATCGGTGTTCCGCCGCTGACCGCCGTTGGGTCGAACGGGCACGAGGCGCGTTGGCGGAAAAAGTCGACTACGTCGTGTTGATCGACCTCTCGGAGAGCATGACGACCGAAACAGCAGCATCTATTCGCGCATTGAAGACCATCGCACCGCTGATCGAGTCGCCCGTCGGGGCGCGTCGCTGGGCTTGGATCGGTTTTCGTGACGAAGTCGTGGAACGGTTCGAACTCACCGCCGATGTCGATCGCTTCCTCGAGTCGTTTCATGTTTGGAAGTGCGAGGGAGGAGGCGACGTGCCAGAAGGCGTCGACCGGGCGATCTTCGAGGCCCTGAAGTTCGACAGCTTCCAGTGGCGGACGGGCGCCGAGCGACGCCTTCTGTTGATCGGGGACGCGCCACCGCCGTACGATAGAATCCCGAGTGCCGTTTCGCTCATGGAACAAGCGCATAAGTCGCCCGATAACTACGTGTTGAGTGCTGTTGGAATCGTCCGAGAGGACGAGTTCACCGACGTTCCCTCCTTTCGAGATCTGGTCTCGGCTGGAGGGGGGCACGTCGAATTCGTCCGAGAAGGCGTAGATCCCATCACCGCTTGGTGGCGTATCATTGGCGGTGTCTCGGCGCCGCCGTGGGGGGAAGCGCCGGTTCCGTGAACCAGCGTGGCCGAGACCCGTCTAGCTGCTGCGAGCGCAATTCGTGCGCGGGAAAGAGGGCGATCGCTTGAGTTTGGGTTGCGTTGTATGCCCGGTCGACCCAAGATTCGCGGGCGCCAATAGATCGAGGAAGACACGACTTTGAGGACAGCTCCCCCGGATGCCGGACCAAACGGTGCTGTCATCGTTCGTCGCCCCGACCATTGCATCTCACGCAAGGACATCGATCCCGATGCCCTGAAGATCCTCTACCGACTCCACCGCAACGGATTTCGAGCGTTCCTCGTCGGGGGTGGCGTGCGGGACCTTCTCGTCGGTCGTAAGCCCAAAGACTTCGATATCGTGACTGATGCGAAGCCTGGCCGCTTGAAGAAGATGTTCCGCAATTGCCGGATCATCGGTCGGCGCTTTCGACTCGCTCACCTGCACTACGCCAACGACAAGATCATCGAAGTCGCGACGTTTCGAAGTTCACCCGACTCGGACGAGATCCTTCGCGACGGCGAGTTGATCCGACGCGACAACGTCTTCGGCACTCCTGGCGAAGACGCGCGTCGTCGAGATCTTACGATCAACGGGCTCTTCTACAGCATCGCTGACTTCTCCGTGATCGACTTCGTCGGCGGTATGACCGATCTCAAAGATGGCGTCATCCGCATGATTCGCGACCCTCAGGATTCGTTCCGAGAAGATCCGGTTCGCATGCTGCGCGCGATTCGCCACGGGACGCGGCTCGATTTCGAGATCGAGGAGGCGACCCACAAGTCGCTGCTGTCGGAGCGCGAGGAGATTCTCAAGGCGAACCCGGCTCGCTTGCTCGAGGAGTTCTACAAGGATCTAGCCAGTGGCAGCTCGCGAGCGTTCTTCGATGTGCTTCACCAGTACAAGTTCTTGCAGATCCTGATGCCGGCGCTTCACGCGTCGTTTCGCAAGCGGGGGGCCCGGGCCGGGAAGACGCTGTTCTTCGACACGTTGGCGCGACTCGACGAAACATCTCTACAGGGTCACGCCATTTCCCACGCTATGGGGCTCGCCGCTTTGTTCTCTCCAATCATCGTGCCGGTGGCCGAGGAAGTCGCACAGCTCGAAGACGAGAGCCACGCGGTTCCGGAGCCGTTTCAGGAGGCGCTTCAGCCGGCGCTCGAGAACCTCAAGATCTACCGACGGGATGCCGAGCGGCTGTGGCACATCCTGGGCGCATGGCCTCGGTTAGCGCGTGGATACGAACGAGGCACACTCCCGCGCACCCTGACCCGTCGGCAGTACTTTCCCGACGCAATCGAGGTGTTCGGCCTACTGACCGAGCCGTCACCGGACCTCGATGACTTTCTCGAGTACGCGCGGGCCGAGATCCCTCCGCTCAACGAGCAGATTCCGGATCCGGTCGACACCTCCCGGCGCCGACGCCGACGCCGTCCCGGTCCACGCGGCGGGGATCAGACCGGCGGTTCGCCCGCCGGTGCGGAGAAGGGGACGGACAAGAGTGCGGCAAAGAGCGCCGGCGGCGGGTCCGAAGGCAAACAAAAGCCCGACGGTGATTCGAAAAAACGATCTGGGAAAAGTCGCTCTGAGCGTTCGAAGTCGGCACGCCGCCGGAGTCGCTCCAAACGATCTAAATCGCGAACTACCCGCCCTAGCGATTGATACGACGAGCGCCGCGCCCGCGGAACCTCGTCATCCCGGCCGCTGACTCCCTGACCGCGCGTGTTTGCTCGTTCCTACACCCTTGAAAACTCCCGCGGACTGCTGCTACCTTCCCGCTTTCCCAGACTTGGAGAAGCAGGGGCCCGACCTGTGTGCCGGTTTCATTGTTGTCGCGCGACCGTCTCGAGCGACACAAGAACCGCGTGGGGTTGGGGGTTTCACTGGAAGGCGGGCAGTTTGCGGAAAGCAGAAGCAAGTCGAGTGGGTGGGGGCGCGTTGATCGCAGGCCTGCTCGGGTTGGTCCTCACTGGTTGCGCGTCAACCGAGTACACGGATCACGAAGAGTTCCTCAACGAAAACGAAGGTCGATTCACTCACACGGGGGCTTACATTCAGCTGGGGTACACCCAAGCGTTGGAAGACTTCAGTCTGGGTGGAGCGACAGGGCCCGGGGTCGGAATCACCTCGGTCGACGACGCGTCCGGGGTTCAGTTCAACTTTGGCTACCGCGGTAGCCGCTACGTCGCTGTCGAGTCTGGGATCCACTACCTCCCGGGCTTCGATACCAACAGCACCGCGAGCGGAGTGAGTGGCTTCGACGCGACTTGGGTCGGTCTCAACACAAAGATCTACCCCCTGGGCGGTCTTGACGGTAACGCCGGGCGTCTTCAGCCGTACGTGACGGCTGGACTCGGCGTCCTGTGGATGAGGGCCGACGCTGCTCCCGACCGCGGACCGTTCGGTTCGACGTCGACCTCAGGTACTTCGGACACCGAGTATGCCGGCGCTTGGCGTTTCGGTGGTGGACTCGAGCTGTACCTCGCGGAGTATCTCGAACTCTACGCCGAATACGCGTTCGTCAAACCGAGCGCGAGTCGCTTGAACGATTTCGACTTCCAAGAAGCGACGTTCGGAATCGGCTGGCGATTCTGATCTGACCTTGTTGCGAACGACGTGCGAGACGCCGCTGATGGTTACCCCTCAGCGGCGTTTCTGCATCCCGGGTTGGCTCAGCCTGAGACAAGCGGCGAGGGAGATCTAGGCGCGGGCCGCGGTGCAGTTCGTCGCCGCGCCCTGGCCACACAAATGACGCCCTTTCCCGAAAACCAGTGTCAACGGTGCGTCAACCGTCGAGGATTGCCGAAAAGTAGTCAGCGCCGCGACCGTTCTTGTCGGGGCACGTCTCTTGAGTTGAGAGAGTTCCGCGATGTTGTTTCCTGATTCGGCCGTCCGCGGTGTGATCCTGGCGCTGTTCGTGGTCGCCGCTCCCGTCGGCGGTGTGGATGGTCAGGAGACGGTGGTTCGCGTCTCGAAAGCCCGCTTGGGAGCGAGCGAGGTAACCGTCGATCACCGCATCGATCCCAGTACAGCTTCGCGCGGGTTCGATCTCGACAAGGTCGGCGCGGCGTCGTTTCCCGGCGTGGCAGTGCTGTCGACTTCCGTTCCTTTGATCAGCGGGGGACAGATCATTCCTCCCGGCGAGCATCGTCTCGGTCTCCACAACGACGAATCGCAAGTCGTTTCGATCACGCTGGAATCGTTGTCGTCGCGCCACCAGTGGCGATGGCCAGCCCGGGTGGGTGAGTTCGACAGCCCCATTCTCGGAACGCGGGTCACCGTGTCCTCGGAGGAACTCCGAGTCGGCGGGAGCAAATCGCACCGAGGCGGACTCGAGATCCGCTGGCGATCGTGGGTGTTCGAGGTTCCGTTTCAAGCGGTCGAGACCGCGCGCGACACTGTCACGGGTTGGCGCTTGGACTCCAACAAGCTGACCGTCGCTGACGGCTCCCCCGCAGTGAGCGACGACGGCCCGACGTTTCTCGGAACAGTGACCGAGACCAGGAGCGGCCGCTCGCGTCGGATCTACCTCGAAGTGCAGTCCGCGCAGCGCACCGTCCGCTTCGTCGACGTCCGTCTTGACCAGCTGGCCAAGACGCGACGTCAGATCGACGCCGAGCTGTTGGTCACGTCTCCCGAGAAGGAGCGGCGCATCGGTGCGTTGCGGTCACGCCTCAAGACCCTCGATTCCGAGGTGCGCCAGGTCGCGGTTCAAGACGCCGAGCAAAGCGGTCCAATAACGTGGCGCCGCGGAAGCTCGACCTCGCCGATGGTCTCGATTCGACTCACCGAGACGTCGAGCGACGTTCTCGTGCAGATCGCCGGGCCCCAGGGTGTCGGCACCATACGCCTCGTCCCTACCCCCACCTCCGGGCAAGCCAAAAGATAAGCCATCCGGCCAACCGATAACGAAGCGGGAAGCATCCGTAAGTTCCCGGATGCTCAGCCGAAGGGCTACCTGTGTCGGAATCCGTGGATAGCGAGTTCGTGGTGGATTGTGGGAAGACGTTAGAGGTCTCCCGCTGTCGCCAGTTCAGGGACTCGTTGAAGGCCGCACTCGAAAGCGGGCAAAGCGTCGCGATCGACGTCAGCTCGATCGAGCGCATCGACGCGGCTGGGCTTCAGCTCCTTTGTGCATTCATGCGCAAGGCGCAGCAGTGTCAGCGGTCCGTTCGCTGGCGGGAGCCCTCGACGGCGTTCACGCATTCGGCCCGGCTCCTCGATCTCTCACGATATTTGAACCTGAGTTAAACGCTGCGAAACAGGGAGTAGCGATGGCAACGATCCTTGGCGTGGACGACTCTGCCTCCATGCGCGAGATGGTCAGCTTCACGCTGAAGAGTGCCGGATTCGAAGTAGTCGAGGCCGTCGATGGTGTCGACGCCCTCGGAAAGGTCGCCGGCCGCCCGCCGGTCGATCTGGTCCTGGCTGATGTCAACATGCCGAACATGGATGGCATCGAACTCGTTCGCGAGCTTCGAGCGTTGGAGGGCTACAAGTTCATTCCGATCCTGCTGCTGACGACCGAGGCTGCGCCAGAAAAGAAGGAGGAGGGAAAGGCCGCGGGCGCCACCGGATGGATCGTCAAGCCGTTCAATCCCGAGCAGCTCGTCGGCACGATTAAGAAGGTGTTGGGGTAGTCGATGTCGATCGACCTTACCCAGTTCCACCAGACCTACTTCGAGGAGAGCTTCGAACTCCTCGAGAGTATGGAGACTGCGCTCTTGGAGATGTCGCCGGGCTCCGTCGACATGGACGTCGTCAACGATGTTTTCCGGGCGGCGCATTCGATCAAGGGTGGTGCCGGAACCTTCGGGTTTCAGGAAATCAGCGACTTCACCCACGTCGTGGAGGCGCTGCTCGACGGATTGAGGTCCGAGCAGCTCCGGGTTTCGGCTCCCATGATCGAGGAACTTCTCGCCTCGGTCGATTGCGTCCGCACCATGCTCGAGAAACAGCGGAGCAACGAGGAGATCCTTCCGTCTGACTGGGCTGCCGTCCACGGGCGCCTCGAGGGGCTTGTGGACGTTCCGCGAAGTTCCGGCCCTACGAACGCGGACGTGGCCCACGCGACGGCTGAGAGCGCTCCTCCGGAGCGGCCCGAGGCCTTGGACTGGAAGATCGACTTTCGTCCGTACCTCGACCTCTTGCGGACCGGCAACGATCCGCTGCGACTGGTGACCGAGCTGTCCGAGATGGGCACGCTGGAGTCCCATTGCGAGCTGGGCGAGCTGCCGGATTTCGATGACCTCGACCCGGAGGAAATCCACCTCCGCTGGGAGCTGAGGCTCCACGCCGCCACGACCGAGGCTGCCATCGCGAACGTCTTCGACTGGGTCTCGGATCAATGCAACCTTGAGATCACGGTCCTTCCCTCCGACGCTCCGGTGGCGACGAAGGATGGCCACCGGTCGACGGTCGCCGCGTCGCCGCGCGACAACGCTGCACCCACCCAGCCGACCGTTGATCCGGGCAAGCCCGAGGGCCGCCGGATGACCGAGTCGCAATCGATTCGTGTCGCCATCGACAAGGTCGACGACCTGATCAACATGGTCGGTGAGCTGGTCATCACGCAGTCGATGCTGCAGCAAATCGGGGAGAACTTCGATCAAACTCAGTTGGACGCGCTGCGGGACAAGCTAGCGCTCCTCGGTCGCAACACGCGCGAGCTGCAAGAGAGCGTCATGCGCATTCGCATGTTGCCCATCAGCTTTACCTTCAATCGGTTTCCACGGCTGGTTCACGACCTGAGTCGAAAGCTCGACAAACAGGTCGAACTCGAACTGCTCGGCCAGCAGACCGAACTCGACAAGACGGTGATGGAGAAAATCAGCGATCCCCTCACGCACCTAGTTCGCAATGCCTTGGACCACGGAATCGAACAACCCGAGGAACGTGAGAGAGTCGGCAAGCCTCGCACCGGAACGATCTCGATGAATGCCTACCACGAGGGGGGCAACATCGTCATCGAGATCGCCGACGACGGCGCTGGCATCAACAAGTCGCGGGTCCTCGAACAGGCTCGGCAGCGGGGCCTCGTTTCACCCGATGAAGTCCTGTCCGACGACGACATCAATCATCTGATTTTCCACCCCGGCTTCTCGACGGCAGAGACGGTCAGTGACATCTCGGGCCGAGGGGTCGGCATGGACGTCGTGCGCAAGAACATCGCATCGATCGGCGGCGCGATTCATCTGACGAGTGCCGAGGGTGAAGGATCGACGGTCACGATTCGACTGCCGTTGACGCTGTCTATCCTCGACGGGCAGACCGTTCGCGTTGGGCGGGAGAACTTTATTCTTCCACTCGTTTCTATTCTCGAGTCGATTCAAGTTCGCGCCAACGACGTTAGCCGCATCGCCGGCAAGACTGAAGTCTTCAAGCTGAGAGACGAGTACCTCCCCGTGATTCGCCTCCATCGCATCTTCGACGTGGAGCCCGGACGACTTGACCTGACCGAGGGACTCATCGTCGTTGTCGACAACGATCGCCAGCGCGTGGGAGTCTTCGTCGACGAATTGCTCGGCCAGCAACAGGTCGTGATCAAGAGCTTGGAGACGAACTTCAAGAAAGTTGACGGTATCAGCGGGGCGACCATTCTCGGCGACGGAACCGTCGCGCTCATTCTCGATGTTCCCGGACTCGTCACGCTTCATGATCGTCACGGAGACCGACCCGATCGAGCGAAGTCGGTGGAGCGAGACACAGAGGTTGTCGCAGCATGAGCGTGGGAACCGAACGCCTATCCGCACCCGACCCCGGCGCCGAGGGCACCGACCAGACGGGGCAGTACCTGACCTTTCGACTTGCCGACGAGATCTACGGCGTCGACATCCTCAAGGTGCAGGAGATACGCAGCTGGGATTGCGTGACTCCGCTGCCGAACACGTGCAAAGCAGTGCTCGGGGTGTTGAACCTTCGTGGCACGATCATCCCCATTGTCGACTTGAGGCGTCACTTCGACCTGCCTGAGGGGGAGACCGGTCCGACGACAGTAATCGTCGTCGTGAAAGTCCGTCAACCGCGCGAGCGCGTCATGGGCCTTCTGGTCGACGCCGTTTCCGACGTCCACACCTTGGGTGAGGAGCACCTACGATCGGCGCCGGCGGTGGGACATCTCGCCGAACAGAACTTGGTCGGTTTGGCGGAGGTCGACGGGACCATGATCACATTGCTCGACATAGACGCGCTCCTGAACTCCGGCGACTTGTCGCCGGAACCGGTCGGGACGGCGTGAGTGGCAATCATGGATCCAACGGCCCGCGAGTTTCGGTTGTCGAAGTCCGAGTTCAATCGGACGCGCCAGGTGGTGAAGAAGCACACTGGAATCGATCTCTCGGATACGAAGTACGAGATGGTGTACTCGCGGCTGGCCAAACGGCTGCGGGCGCTCGGGGTCGATCGCTTTTCCGACTACCTGGCCCTGGTCGAGGCAGACTCCAACGGCGAACTCGAAGAGTTTATCAGCGCCATCACCACGAACCTTACGCACTTTTTCCGCGAGCCGCACCACTTCGAGACTCTCGCCCGTGACGTGTTGCCGGCGGCGCTCGCCGCGAAAAGGCCGGGCAATCCGATTCGAATTTGGTCGGCGGGATGCTCGACAGGCATGGAACCGTACACGATCGCAATGGTCGTTCACGAGACGGTGCCGAGCTACCGACTCCGAGACGTGCAGATCCTGGCCAGCGACATCGATCGGCGGGTGTTGGCGTCGGCTCAGGCTGGTGTGTATGAGCAACACCGTTGTCGAGGCGTCGACCCGGCCCGTCTGAAGCAGTGGTTTCGCCGAGGCGTCGGCTCCAATGAAGGGCTCGTGCGGGTCAGTCGTGAGTTGCGACGATCCGTCGACTTCTTCTGCATGAACTTGATGGAACAGTGGACCGTCGTCCCCCCGATGGACGTGATCTTCTGTCGCAATGTGCTGATCTACTTCGACGCGGATGCGCAGCGGAGAATCATCGAGGGGTTCGCCAATCTTCTGTCGCCATCGGGATACCTGTTCCTCGGGCACTCGGAATCTCTCTACCGAAAGTCCGAGCGATTCGACTTTCTGCACAAGACAACGTTTCGAAAGTCGAGGTAGGCGTGTACGAGACTCGACGCCCTGATCCACGACCGGCGCTGCCGGGGTTCGAATCCAGAAAACGTGTCTGGGATGCGCAGCACGATCGGTACGCGGTGAAGATTAGCCCCGGCGGCTACTACGTGACCAACAATGACGAAATGCTCGTCACGGTACTGGGGAGTTGCGTCGCCGCGTGCATTCGAGACACGAAGATCGGCGTCGGCGGGATGAACCACTTCATGCTTCCCGTCGGCAAAGACCGGAGAGATGACGTCGCCTCGGACGGGAATCGTTACGGGAACTACGCCATGGAAAACTTGATCAACTCGTTGCTCAAGCAGGGGGCAACTCGCGGAAACTTGGAAGTGAAGATCTTCGGTGGCGCCCGAATTCTCAATTCGGGAACGGACATTGGAGGTTCGAACTTGGAGTTCGTCCGTCGCTACCTGACAGACGAGAAGTTGTCGATCGTGGCCGAGGACACCGCCGGGACGAATCCGAGAAAGGTCCTCTATTTCCCTGCCAGCGGCCGGGCCCGAGTTCGCCGTGTCCGGAGCGTGCGTGCCCACGTCGAGGCCACCGAGAAACGTTACCTCGACGACATTCAAAACAAACCCGTAGCCGGAGAGATCGAGCTGTTTAGCTAGCTAGTCTAGCGTCCTGGATCCGAAGAATTTCATGACCACTCAGCGCACCCGAGTCCTAGTCGTGGACGATGCGAAAGTTGCTCGAGAACTGCTCTCGAGTGTGCTTGGGGCCGATCCGTCACTGGAGGTCGTGGGAGCGGCGTGCGACGCCTACGAGGCGCGAGAGATGATCAAGCAGCGACATCCGGACGTCATCACGCTCGACATCGAGATGCCGGGCATGGACGGCCTGACCTTTCTCAGGAACCTCATGCGTCTCCATCCGCTTCCCGTTGTCATGGTCTCTAGCTTGACGAACGCGCGCGCTGCGACCACGCTCGAGGCGCTCGAGCTGGGAGCGGTCGACTTCGTGGCCAAGGCGGGGAGCGGCACCGGCGACTTCGCGATTCATGCGCAGGAAATCGTAGCCAAAGTCAAAGCGGCGGCACGGGTATCGCCACTGTCGCTCGCCTACCGCGCGGCCATTGGCCGGGAGTCCGAGCGAATCCATCTCGGTCGCGCGCAACTCGATCTCCGATATCGAAACTCCGGGTGCGTCGACAACTCACTCATCATGATCGGGGCGTCGACGGGGGGCACCGAAGCGATCCGTTCGATACTCGAACTGCTGCCCGCTAAGTTTCCGCCGGCGATGATCGTTCAGCACATTCCTTCGGGTTTCGCGGAGAGCTTCGCGGAGCGTCTCAACAGTTGCTCGCGCCTCGATGTCCGAGTGGCAGAACGAGGAACTCGCGTCCAGCCGGGGCGCGTGTTCGTGGCTCCCGGCGATCAACACCTGTTGGTTCGCCAATCTTCGTTGGGGCTGACGTGCGACCTCGATGACGGACCGCCGGTCAACAATCACCGTCCCTCGATCGAGGTTCTTTTCGACTCGGCCAGGACGCTCGACGGCGTGAACATCGTCGCCGCCATACTGACCGGGATGGGAGCGGACGGAGCGACCGCCCTGCGCCGCTTGCGAGATTGCGGGGCGAGAACGTTTGCTCAAGACCAAGAGAGTTGCGTGGTCTGGGGAATGCCGCGGGCGGCGATCGAGCTCGGCGCGGTCGAGTGCGAACTACCCATCGGCGAAATGGCTGACGCCTTGGCGCGAACCGTCCTCACGCCATCGACGCAGCTGGGCGGGCCGGGGGCATGAGTGCGCATCCGCGAAGCGACCCCGCAGAGATCGCGCAGCTCTGGTCCGATGTCGCGGGAGACATTACCTGCGACCTCCAGCACCTCGGCCGGGAGGCGGAGTGTGCTATGCAGATCGTGGCGGACGCGTCGTGCGACCTACGCGATGTCTTTTCGAAGATGTACGACATGATCGTGCCGGCCGGTTCGAGCCAACGGCCGAGCGACGAATTCACAGAGTTGGCGGGCGAAGCGGTGCGTCTCCTCCAGTTCGAAGACGCGTCGCGCCAGTTGGCTGAACACGTCAGGAATAGGGCCAACTTCCTAAGGGTCGTCATCGATGCCCTGGCCAAGGTCAGTCCGAACGAACCGCCGTGCGACATTGTCGCCAATCTGACGCAGGTCCGAGCGTTGGTGGAGCGGGATCGAGATCTGTTTCGCGATCCCCATCACCTCGCACGAACAGAGTCCATCGAGGCGTCGGATTCCACCGACGATGACATTGTGCTGTTTTGAGGGAGACTGAATGCCAGTGACGACGCAAGTGACCGGTTCGGTCGTCGAGATTTCGATCGAGGGTCGCTTCGACTACAACATCCACCAATCGTTTCGAGACGCGTTCGAGGCCGAGGACGCCGACTCTCAGTTCTTGGTCGACCTCGCCGCCACCGCATACGTGGACAGCGCCGGGCTTGGCATGCTGTTGGTCCTGCGCGAATACGCCGGAGGCGATCGAGCCACAGTCTCGCTCGTGAATTGCGGCCCCGAGCTACGATCCCTGTTCGAGCGGGCCAACTACGATCGCTTGTTCTCGATCGTCGACGCTCCGCAGTAGTCGGTGACGGTGAAGGTTCCTTTGCCGGGCGCATCGTGCCACGCCACAATGCACCCGTCAAAGATGCGCCCCGCACGATGCGACCGGTCTTGACCAGCACATTCATCAGGCTAGAGCCAGTAGCGGATCTAGCACTTCCCTCGTGCGCGCTCTTTGGCGGGGAGAATCTCGAGGCACGACTTCCACCAGCCCGTTTCGATCGTCTCTGTGAACTCGTTCGGGAGTCCTTCGCTTCGCATTTCCGCCGAGAGTCGTTCATGGTCGTACGCGACCCTTACTTGATCCGCGACAATGCCGTTTTCGCCGGCGGTCAACATGCAGTAGCTGACGTCGGTGCAGCCATCGTTTTCGGGACGACCGACGACGCCAACGTTGACGATCAGGTTCGTGTCGACCGTGCGTTGCCAGGAAAGGCCGGTGTGCGTGCAGGCGATGACATCGGTCTCGTGATCCCTGAACAGTCGACGTAGGAACGGGTCAGGGGTCGTCGACTCCCACAAGAACTCGTTGGTTTGTCGCGGGGATCCGTGGCAGAGGTGCACGCGGCGACCCGCGAGTTCGATATCGATCGACGGGTTGAGATCCCGCAGCCAGTCCTTCCAGCGATCACTCGTGTTCTCGAACGTGTAGCTGTACGAGATCCGCGCGAAGTAGTTGTCCTTCGGGTCGGTGTAACCGCAGGCACAGTCGTCGCGACGATGACCTATGGAGTGGTCGTAGTTGCCCTGTACCGTTTGCACGTTGGCGTCGACGAGGAGCGGGAACACGCGGTCTGGGTGTGGCCCGAAGGCGCCGAGGTCTCCCAAACAGTAGAGCCGCGTTGCACCGCGGCGTCGCGCGTCGTCGATCACGGATTCGAGCGCGAGGTAGTTGGAGTAGACGCCGCCGAACAGCGCGACTCGTTCAGGGGACGACGACTCGGTCATCAGTAGCCCCCATCGGCGGGAGCACTCGAGGCGTTCGAGCAGATCGATCCGTATTGCCAGCAGGTGTAGCAAGCGCTATGGGTCAACGGGTACGGACGGTCGAGCGATTCCGTGAGCGACGTGCCGATCGAGCCCGCGGGATCGTCCACGAGGATCGGGCAGATGTGAACGCCGCGGCCGCTGACGGTGCGACTGGCGTGGCACAACAGCAGTGATGCGTCGTATCCGCGCCACATGTCCTCGGTGATGCGCTCGTAGTCGGCGTACCCTTCGGTCCGTTCCGCCTCGGCGCCCATTTTCAGAACCGGAAGGATCTTCAGGCGTGGTCGGTCGTATCCACGTCGGCGCAGCTCTTCACTGAACCCGGCGATGACATTGAGGTTTTCGGATGGATCCCACACTTGGGTCGCCGTGATGATCGGTAGGAATCCGACCGACACCAAGTTCTCGACCCCACGCATGGCGCGCTCGAACGTGCCGCGTCCGCGAATCACGTCGTTGGTTTCCGGCGTGAATCCGTCGAGCGAAACGCGAAACTCCAACGAGTACGGAGTCGCGGCCGCGATCTCCGCCAAGCGGGTGGCGCGTTCGAGCGTCGTCAACGTACCGTTCGTGAGCAGGGTGACGGGCCCCTGTTGCAGCGTTCGTTCGACGATCGCTTCGAGTTCTTTGACGATGAACACTTCACCGCCGGTGAAATAGTATTCCCGCGTGCCGAGCCGTTCGGCTTCGACGAGGTACGGTTCGACGTCGGCCAGTGACATCAAGTCGAGCGATTTGTTCTTGGGGGAACATGAAATGAAACAGTGCGTGCACTGCAGGTTGCAGAGCGTCCCTCCGAGCTGAATCCACAGAGCGTCGAGCGGCCCCGGCGGTAGCAGTGGGGCGGTAGTTTCAGGTGCTGGCGTGCTAGGCACTGACAGGCTCGTTTCTCGAAGTGGGTTCAGCGGGTTGCTTCGACGCAGCTCTCATCGCTTACATCTTATCGCTCAGCGCACGGGCGCCGGGAGTAAGTCGGTGAAGATGGCGTCCACTTGCTCGATCCCGCTGCGCAAGAGGTACTGAGAGAAGCGGCCGTAAGACTTGCTCCCGATGACGAACAAACCCGGTTCTGGGTTCCGAAGAGTTTCACTCGGAGCGCTCTCCACCGCCAAGCAGTCACCCCCGGCGTCCTGAGAAAGAAGCGACGCCGACAGTTTCATGAGCCCGTCGGTGGCGTAGCAGTGGTGGACCTGGAGCTCGCGCAGCAGGGTCGGATCTGGGTGGAAGCCAGTCAGCGATATCACCTGATCGACGAAGAGTCGCTCGATCGATCCGGTCGAGAGCTTGCGAATGCGGACCTCGCCGAAGCGGAATTCGTCGACGGCTCGGCCGGGCCACATTCGCAGGAACGACGGTGGGTCACTCACCAGCGCATTGACGGCGGTTCGTAGTTCCTGGCGCTCCGCGAGAGGGTCGTTGTCGATTTCGGCCATGCGCCCGTCGGGGTTGCGAACGACCCAGTCGATCTCGGTCCGCGCGGTTTCTCGGGCGAGCGTCGTGAGATCGCGAATGCACGTCGCCGCGGAGTACCCGCCACCGATGACGAGACACTTCTGGCCGCTGAACCGCTTGCGATCGCGACCCAGCGGATCGGGCAGTTGTCGAGTGATCCAGTCTCCCGCGTCGCGCTCTCCGGGGGCCGCGCCGCCTCCGCTGCCTGACCAGTTGGGGGATTGGTAAATGCCACTCGCGTCGATCAAGTATCGGCACTCGATCACGTAATCGAGCGCAACGCCGTTACGAGGCGTCGTCTCGGGGTCGGTCCGCTCCCACAGCACTCGGAACGGGCGATCGCCCCGCTTCGGGTTGCCGATCAAATCGCCCTTCAGCGTATCGCGCCGAACGGCCGAGACGACTCGCACGTGCTCGTGCACGCAGCCTCGAAGAGACGGGGAGTGAGCGATGGGCAGGAGGTATTGCTCGAGAACGTCTCCCCCGGTTGGCAACACCTCGTCGTCGGGCAGTTCTATTCCGAGTGACTCGACCGCCCGAATGCCGCGTTGCGAGCGGTTGTACTTCCAGGGTGAAAACAATCGAACGTGACGCCACTTGTCAATCGAGGTGCCGATGCGTCCCGCTTCGAGCAAGACCGTGTCGAAACCGAGTTCACGGGCGGCGAGCGCTGCCTCCAACCCCGCCGGTCCGCCACCGATGATCACCACCTCGGTCGATCGCGGGAGTCTCGATCGCGGAATGGGCGCGGAGTATCGAGACTCGAAGTCCGGGGGCGGAGAGGGCATGCGAGGGCGGTCCGTTCTTGATCCGTTGGAGCGCGCATGATAGCGAGGCCGCGGCGCGAACGCACCTCTAGCGGGCGCCGTAAGCCCGATCGAGGGCGACCACGGGGTGGATCGCTTCCACGCCGCGCTCTTCGAGCAGGGTCTCCCACCGCATGAGGCACCCGGCGTTACCGGAGATGATCCCGACCGGAGCGTCCGTCGAGCCCGCGACGGTCTCGTACCGTTCGAGCGACGCCGCTCCGACGCGACGCGACACGCTGGGTCGGCGGACCATGTAGAGGCCGGCCGCACCGCAGCAGTGATCGGGACCGGGCAGCTCGCGGTAGCCGTTGGCCAGCGCCGCACCGAGGACGGCACGGGTCGGCTCTTCGTCCAGCTCACCGTGGCGGTGGTGGCACGGCGGCGCGACCCGCCACTCGCCCTCGAGGGGGCTCGAAGGGGCGATGAACCCCTCGCGATGCAGGAGCCCCATCGTGTCGACCACTTTGGCCTTCGTCGTCACGGAATGGAAATCGGAACTCAACGGTTCGAGTAACGCCGCCGTGCAACCCGCGGTGTCACTGATCACGTAGTCGATGTCGTCGCTGTCGAGCGCGGCGGCCGCTGCCTTGCCGAGTCGCTTCGCTTGCTCAACCTCGCCCGCGTGTCGATGCAGCGCGCCGCAGCAGCCCGAGTGGGGGAGGTCGACGTACCATCCGTTGCGGGTCAAGACTCGGATTGCCGCTTGGGTCACGTCGCGAAACCACGCGTCCGACACACAGCCGCGGAAGATACGAACCCGACCACGCGGCTTCTTCGGCTGTTCGATGTGGTAGCTCCGTCGCCGCAATCGCGAGGCGCGCGGAACTTCGAGGCCGAGCATCCACAATGCGGGGCGCGTCACGCGAAGCAGTGCGGTCAACGCGCGAACCGCCTCGGGTCGGGGAATGATCTCGCGCAGGAACCACGCCTCTAGCCGGTCGCGTAGCCGCGGCGCCTCGCTCCGGGCCGCGGCGCGATAGCCGCTCATCATCGCTTCCATCGAAATGCCCGACGGGCATGCGCTTTCGCACGCCCGACAGACGAGGCAGTCTTCGAGTCCTTCGGCGACGGCCGGAGTCCACGGCTTGCCGTCCGCCAAGTTGCGAAACGCGGCGATGCGTCCGCGCGGAGATTCCACTTCTCGACCGAACACCTCGTACGTCGGACACGAGCCGAGACACAAGCCGCAGTGCACACACTCGTCCAGCGTCGGGAGCGAGCGGAGGTCACGAACCCATGCGGAGAGGGTCGCTGCGGGTGGGGGCGCCGGTGTCGGGTTCAACGGTGTCGGGTTCAACGGTGTCGTGCATTCGTCCCGGTTAGCGTCGAGGTCGCTCATGGTCGAGTTCCGTTCCTCGTCCACAGCACACCCGCCGGATCCCACGCCTGTCCGACCTGTCGCAACAAGATGGTCGAGGCGGCGGAGCCGTCACTCAGCGGGTCGTCGTTGGGCTCCCAGTCCGAGGGACGTGATTCCAGGACGACGCTTCCCCCGTGCTCGGTGGCGAGGCGCCGCACGCCTTCCAGGTCCATGCGCCGGCGTTCGGGGTAGTCGCCGGTCAGCCGCGCGACGCCGAAGTGAGCAAACGGAAAGATCGTCTCCCACACGACAGCGAGACGGGTCAGCGGTAGCGCGCGGATGAATCCCGACCAACGTCGAAACGGAAGTCGAATGCGAATCCGTGGCGAAAGGGTCGGCGAAGACCTCGACGACGAGGCGTGGGGCGGATCACCGTCCGGATCGGCGGCGTCCTCGCCCGTGAGTTCCGTGATCTCTCCGATGGGCTCGCGCGACAGCCGTTCCAAGAGACGTCCGAGTTGCAGGTACGCGACGCCACGGCGGCCCGCGTCCGCGAGCACCACCGTCCAGCGATCGGACGAGTCGTCACCGTTGGGATGGACGGCAAGGATCAGCGGTTCGCGTCCGGTGATTCGCAGGCTCGCGATCGCATCGAAGAGCTCGGCGTCGTCGGCATAACCGAGCCGCGAAACCAACACGCACTCGGGCAGCGAATCGAGCCGGAGATGGAGCCGCGTGACCAGACCCAAGCGGCCGCGCGCTCCACAGAGAAGGCGGGTGAGGTCGTACCCCGTCACGTTCTTGACGACGCGTCCGCCCGCCTTGAACGGCGTGCCGTCGCCGCGAATCGCTTCGACTCCGAGAATGTGATCTCGGACGCGACCGCGTTGCGGGAACGCGGCCGATTCCCGCGGATCAGAAAAGAGTCCGCCGATCGTTCCCTCGGCGAACCCCGGAAGGTCGAGTGCGCGCAGCACTCCGGCGGGAAAGGCGGCGGGGAACATGAGCCGTTGTGCCGTCAACTCGGTGTGCAAGGCGGCGAGCGAGACCCCCGATTGAACCGTGGCCACGCGCTCGTCCGGATCGATGGAATCGATCGAGTCGAAGTCCCGTGTCGAGATTTGGTGCCGCTCGTCGGTCCACGTCAAATGACGAGAGTCCGCTCCCCGGATCGTCAGCGCCTCGCGCCGTTGGGTCGCGTTCTTCAACCGTTCGATGGCCCGTTCACGGGCTTGCATGCGGCGACTCCTCCGGGGAACGGAACTCGGTTCGAACGGGGGATGATACAAGACGAGAGGACTGAAGTGCAGGTTCCACGGTAGCGCCAGGTTGGGGCGACTCCGGGCACCAAATGTGGGCTAGCGCCTCGATCATCCATGCGCCACAATTCCAGGGCAGGACTCGACGACAGGAGAAGCGCTCATGACAGTGACACCCATCGACCCGTTTGCCCCTCCACGGCCAGATTCCAAGAGGCCGATCACGTCCGGCAGCCGAGCGCTGTTCTCGACTTCCGTATTGTTAGCGGTTTTCGGTTTGAGTCTGTCGATCCTCGTGTTCACGACCGACGGCTTCGACTTCGGCTCGGCCGCGGCCAATCGCGAGGTGACCCCGCGTGGAGATCTCCTCGCCGTCGAAACCGACACCATTCGCGTCTTCGAGGCGACCGCGCCGTCGGTGGTGAACATCACCAGCGTGACCACGGTTTCTCGTTCGCGGTGGGGGCGGCGCATGGAGCCGCGCGAAGTGGTCACGGGGTCGGGGTCCGGTTTCGTCTGGGACGAAAAGGGTCACGTCGTCACCAATTACCACGTGGTTCGAGACGCCGTCATGCGCGATCGCGAGGCGATTCGCGGCGAGCACGTGGCGTGGGTCACCTTCGGCGAAACGTCGACGGAGCGGTACCGCGCTACGTTGGTCGGCATCGCCGGCTACAAAGATCTCGCGGTGCTGAAAGTCGATGCGCCCAAGCACCTGTTGCGGCCGATCGCGATCGGCACGTCGGCCAATCTCAGGGTAGGCCAGACGACGTTGGTCATCGGTAACCCGTTCGGCCTCGATCAGACCTTGACCACTGGCGTTGTCAGTGCGCTCGGTCGAGAGATTCAGTCGGTCCTCAAGACCACCATTCGCGACGTCATCCAAACCGACGCAGCCATCAACCCCGGCAACTCGGGCGGACCGCTGCTCGATAGCGCGGGCCGATTGATCGGCGTCAACACGGCGATCTTCAGCCCGTCGGGGGCGTACGCGGGGATCGGCTTTGCCATTCCCGTGGACACGGTGCGCCGCGTGATTCCCGATTTGGTGAAGTACGGGGCGATTCGCACACCCGTCCTCGGCATCGAACTCAACGACTCGGTCGATCGTCGCATCGGACTGCGCGGCGTCATGGTGTGGGGCGTTACGCCCGGCAGTGGCGCCGAGGGGGCGGGGTTGATCAAAGTGGATCGAGAGGCGGGCCGGCTCGGCGACGTCATCGTGGCCGTCGACGGCAAACCCGTCAACGGCGAGCGAGAGCTCGCGAGCGTGCTCGAACGGTATCGATCCGGCGACGTCGTGTCGGTCGAGTTGATTCGCGACTACAATCCGGATCGACAGACAGGGCGTCGTATCAAGGTCGACGTGAAGTTGTCCGAGCAGTCGCGCTGAAGAGGGACCTCAATCGTTGATGACGTCCTCGGTGCGGGCGGCGTGAGCGCCGCCGCGGAATCCGGTTTCGACGCACGATCGACCCTCGGGGAAGATCTTTCCGGGATTCGATCGTCGCTTCGGATCGATGACGTCGCGCACGGCCATTTGCGTGGCGAGATCACGCTCGTCGAACACGAGCGGCATGAACTCCTTTTTTTCGAGTCCAATACCGTGCTCGCCCGACAGGGTCCCGCCCACCGAAACGCACAGTTCCAGAATCGCGCGACCGGCGGCGTGAACTCGTTTGCACTGATCCGGGTCGCGAGAGTCGAACGAAATGTTCGGGTGCAGGTTGCCGTCGCCGGCGTGGAACACGTTCGACAGCGTTACGTCGTGTTCGACCCCGATGCGTTGAATCTCTTCGATGACTTCGGCTAGGCGCGACCGCGGCACGACTCCGTCGAGCACGTAGAGATCGCGCCCGAGCCGACCCATTGCTCCGAACGCCCCCTTGCGGCCTTTCCAGAGTCGTTGGCGGCCCGCTTCGTCGGCGGCTTCCTCCAAAGACAAGCAGTGCTCCATGCGGCACGCCGATTCGACGAGCGGCGCGTCCGTCTCTACCGATTCCAGCGTGCCTTCGAGTTCGATGAGCAGCACCGCTTCGGCGTTCAGCGGATAGCCCGCGCGAAAGACGGACGCTTCGATCGCTTCGATGGTGAGTCGATCGAGGATCTCGAGCGCGCCCGGGGTCAGCCCCTCGCGAATCATCCGCGCCACCGCGTGACACGCGGAGCTGAGCGTCGGGAACGCGGCCAAGTAAGTGCGAATCTCCTCCGGTCGCGGGATCAGTTGCACCACCGCTTCCACCGTGATGCCGAAGGTTCCTTCCGCGCCGATGAACAGCCCGCGCCAATCGATGTCTTCCGCCGTGCCGGGTGGCCCTCCGAGTTCGATCACCTCTCCGTCAGGCAGCGCGAACGTGACGCCGAGCACGTGCCGGGTGGTCATGCCGTGCAGAAAGCAGTGCGGCCCTCCCGAGTTCTCGGCCAGATTGCCCCCGAGCGTGCACACCTTCTGACTCGACGGGTCGGGCGCGTACCGCAATCCGTGTGCGGCGGCCGCGTGGTCGAGATTCAAGTTGACGACGCCGGGTTCGATCTGCGCGTAACGGTCCAGGGGATCGATGTGGACGATGCGACGCATGCGATTGACGTCGACCACCCACGCTTCGTCGAGCGGCACGGCGCCACCGGACAGGCCGGTGCCGGCGCCGCGCGGGACAAACGGAACCCCGGCACGGTCGAGGACTCGCAGCGCGCCGACGACTTCGTCGCGTGTCGTCGCCACGATGACGCCACCCGGAGTGCTACGGTGCAGCATGAGTCCGTCGGAGTCGTAGAGCGCGATCTCGCCGGAGTCCGTAAGGATCCGATCTTTGGGGAGGACCGAGCGTAGCTCCCGTGCCAGGGTCTTCATGCCGCCAATGATAGCTGAAGCTGCGGGCGAAACAGCCCGATGTGAGAAGGCGATGCAGAACCCGGCTCGCCGCCTCTCGTCCCAGTCCGCTTGCGCCGGGCGGTCCGGAGCTGGTAGGTAGCCCACGTCGAAATGAACGTTCTCAACAAGTCCTCGGAGGATACATGGCTCGTCTACGCTTGGCGTTCCTCGCCATTGTCGCAAGTACCGTGCTCGGAACCTCGGCGGTCCGAGCCGGGGATTTCCCTATCTGGGGAAATGAAACGTACGACGACGCCATTCAAACGCCGTCGGAGTTCTTCGGCATCGAACTCGGCTCGCGGTTCACGCCGCACCACGACGTTCTGCGCTACGCCCACTACGTCGCAGGGGAGTCGCCGCGCGCCCAGTTTCAGTCGTACGGCCGAACCGCGGAGGGGCGCGAGCTCTTCTACCTCGTCATTTCCGACGCGGCGAACCTCGGCCGGTTAGATGACATCGTGGCCGATCAGAAGCGACTCGCCGATTCGCGGCTGGTGGCTGACGACGCCGAGTTGAGCGCGCTCATCGCACGTCAGCCCGCCATAGCGTGGATGTCGTACAACGTTCACGGCAACGAAGCGTCGGCGACCGAAGCGGCGCTGCGCACCATCTATCAACTCGTCGATGGCAGCGACGCGGCGACGACGGCGATCCGCAAGGACACGGTGGTGATCCTCGACCCGCTGCTCAATCCCGACGGGCGCGAACGGTACTTGTCTTGGTACCACCAAGTCGCGGTGCCGGGCGGCGACCCGAATCCACGTTCGCGCGAGCACGACGAGCCGTGGCCGGGCGGACGATCGAACCACTACTACTTCGACCTCAACCGAGATTGGTCGTGGCTCAGTCAGATCGAAACGCGCAGTCGCGCACCGCACTACTTGAAGTGGCAGCCACTGGTGCACGGCGACTTCCACGAGATGTCGCCGGAGTCGAGTTACTTCTTCTTTCCCGCCGAAGAGCCGATCAACAAGAACTTCACCGAACACACGCTGCGCTGGGGCAAGACGTTCGGTCGTGCCAACGCCGACGCGTTCGACCGTTACGGTTGGCTGTACTACACCGAAGAGTCGTTCGACCTGTTCTACCCCGGCTACGGCGACTCTTGGCCCAGTCTCCACGGTGCGATCGGCATGACGTACGAGCAAGGCGGGGGGCCGCGCGCCGGCACCCAATACCGTCGCCGAGACGGTTCGATCCTCACCCTTCACGATCGGTTGCACCACCACGTCGTCTCGTCGATGGCAACGCTCGAGTGCACGGCCCGTGAGAAGGCGGCGCTGCAGAAGTCGTTCTTCGAGTTTCGTAAGGGGGCGGTCGAGGGTACGAGCAAGAGCGTCACCGAGTACGTCTTCCCGCCCGACCAGGGGTACCGCCTCGATTCGTTGGTCTCCGTCCTTCGCGGCCAAGGCATTGAACTCGAGCAGACGTCGAAAGAGTACGTCGCCGAGTCGTTGACCGACCACTTCGGTCGCAGCCACGACTTGGTTCGCCTTCCCGCGGGTACCGTTATCGTTCCGCTGACGCAACCGGCGGGACGACTGGCGAAGGCGCTGCTCGAACCGGACGCGGAAGTGTCCGAGAACCGGTTCTACGACATCTCTGCGTGGTCGCTGCCATTCTCGATGGGACTCAAGGCGTTCGCCAGTGGTAACCGCGTCGAGGTCGATCGTCAGCCGATGCCCGCGACGATCGCACGCGAAGGCGTCGTCGATCGCGAGGCGCGCTTTTCGTACCTACTGCCGTGGGACGGCGTTCCCGCGGCGCGCGCGCTGCACGCGTTGCAATCGTCGGGTATCCGAGCCCGACTGGTTCCCGAGAAGATCCGCATCGGCGGCGAGACTTACGCGAACGGTTGCCTGCAAGTGCCCGTGCGTGGCAACAAGAACGTGCACGAAGCGGTCGCCCGCGTGGCCAAGCAAGTTGGTGTACGCTTCCGCGCGGTCGACAGCGGCATGTCGGAAGAAGGGATCGATCTCGGTTCCGACAAGGTCCTCGATCTTGCCCAACCGAAGGTCGCGGTAGCGTCCGGGTCGGGTGTGTCGTCCGGCGGGTTCGGCGCCATTTGGTATCTCTTCGAGCGAGACCTCGAGATCCCCTTCACCGCGTTCGACCTCGAGAGTTTCGACCGTCTCGACTTGCCGAGCTACAACGTGCTCGTGCTGCCAAGTGGATCGGGCTACGGAAAGTACTTCTCGGGGGAGCGCGCAGCCGGATTGAAGGCGTGGGTTCGTAACGGGGGGGTGCTCATCGCGGTGGGTCGAGCGGCCTTCGCTCTGACCAAAGAGGAGTCGGGCTTCACGTCGGTCAGCCGCAAAGTGTCCGATGATCCGAAGAAGGAAGCCGAAGCGCAGGTCCGTCGCAAGATCCGTGAACTGCGCGCGCAACGCCGAGTTCGTCAAGTGCCGGGAAACATCTTCCGAGTCGATCTCGACGCCGATCACCCATTGGCGCTGGGCCTACCGAGCGAAGTCTTCGTCTACATGGGCGGCACTGATTCGTTCGCCGTCAGCGGCACCGCGAGCGACGTCGGAGCGTTCCCCGAAGACCCCGCCATCAGCGGATACATCACGAAGGAGAGCGAGCTCAAAGTCTCCAAGCGAATCTACCTGGCGGAAGAGTCCTTCGGCCGCGGCCGCGTTATCTTGTTCGCGGACGACCCCAACTTCCGACTGTTCTGGCGAGGGCTGACGCGGCTGTTCCTCAACTCGGTGTTCCTGCGCACGCGGTATTGATGGGGGGGGCGGGGGTCCCGCAGCTCAGCTGACGTTCTTGGGTGGATCCGGGTCTAACCGGGTAACCAGAGGGACATTCTCGACTGCGAAGAGAAGGCTCGGGGTTTGCTCCAGAGGACCGAGCCAGCGAGAGCGAGTGGCAAGAGAGCACCATCGGGTCAGTGACAACGCACGCTGGCTTGTAACCGCAGACAACCTTCGTTGCCTATGCCGCGCTCACAACCAACGACACGCCGAACTTTCCTACGGAATCGTCTTCATCCGGAAGAAGATCAAGGCCAACCAGCAGAGCAGGGGACACCTCAGGACCTAAACTTCGAAGAGGCGTCGCGGTAACCATGAGCGTCGTCCATGGCCGGTCACGGATCACGCCGCCCAGCGCACACGTCTCATCGCCCAACGCACCCCCGCAAGCATCGGGCATCCCGCTGCGCCTCGCCCCGAACAGAATCGGAGACGCATCTCGCCTACAACGACTCGAGGAACGCGATCACGGACTCCTGCTGCTCAGGAGTTAGCGCTTCGAATCCGTCGCGGCTTACCTGCGCCTCGCCCCCGTGCATGAGGATGGCGTCCTGCAGCGTCTCGGCTCTTCCGTCGTGAAGAAACGGAGGATGAAGTGAGATGCCCCACAACGGCGCGGTCCGCCATTCATGCCCGGTCAGGAGACCCAGAGGCCACTCCAACGTCGGATCCCCTATTGGAGGCAGGGAGGTGAACTGAGCGTTGCCGAAGTGAATCTCGCCGGCGAGTTCACCGCCGAGGTCGTGGAGCAGGAGGTCGGTGTACGCCGCGAGCGGGCCGACGGTGCTGTCGAGCACTGGGAGGTGGCAATCGACGCAACCGAGGTCCGTGAAATGCCACTCACCCTGATTCTCGAGTGGCGTCACCTCCCCGCGTCGAGGCGGCGCGAGGAATCGAGTGAAGGTGATCAAATCGCTGAGTTCCTCGACCGTCAACTCCGGATCGGGAATGCCGTCGTTGTCGTCGAGCGGCTGATCCAGGTAGCTCCCGATCTGGCGAGACATCGAGAGATTCACGATACCGTCGAACCCGGCGACGGGGTGGTTCGACAGTCCCATCAGATCGAACGCGGCTCGTCGTGCGGACGACTCGAGGTTGTTGCGGTTCGCCTTCCAGCCGAACCGGCCGATGTTCCCCACTCCGTCCGTATTGAAACGGCCCGATATGCCGTCACCGTCGTCGTCATTGGGGTCCGTTTGAGAGAGAAGTGTCTCGTTGGTCACGAACTCGAAGAGGCCGACACCGTAGAGTGGCGGCGTGTTGCGCTGTTCGACGTAGACGGTTTCCTCTGGTGTGCTCTCGGGAATTCGAATGCGCGCCTCGTCGAGGGGTCCGTAGCTCGGCACGAACGGCGAGAACAGCCCATCGATAGGTGAGTGGAAGTGGGGCGTGCCGACCATCACGACGTAGGTGTTGCGATACAGTCCCGCGGCGCCACCCGGTTTGGGATGGGCGTGACACGACGCACACGCGGTTGCGTTGTAGTGCGGGCCAAGCCCTTCGCTCAATCGAAACTGACGTTGGAACTGCTCCCGTCCGCGATTGAAACTCAGGAGCTCTTCATGGCTCAATCCCTCGATCGGTCCACCGAGATCGCAAGTCATGTTGGTCGAGCAGCCCAACCCGTCGTCCGTCGGGTCGGCCCCACACCACCCGTAGGGCAACGGTAGCTCTGCGGGGCTGAAGTACTGCCACGCCGACTCGAACAGGTCCGCGATGTCGAGTCGACCGTTGTCATCGAGATCGGCCGCATCCGCGCACGGTAGAACCTCGTCCGTGAACAAACCGCGCGCGAGGTCGCCGATGTCCTGGAAGTCGCGAAACGCGTCGCAGTTCACATCACCACGCATGAACTCGGACTCGGCTTGGATCGAGTACGGCAACGAGAGCAAGAGAACGCACACCAACGTCAGTCGTCTCACCACGGTTCACCTCCCGTGGCCAGTTTCAACAATGGCCGGGGAGAGAGCGAGGAACTTCCGACGTATTGTGCTGGTGGAGGCTCAACGAGACCGGGCGCCTCAGCCCGCGGGGCACGCATCGAACAGATCGCACGACCACCCGAGGTCATCGCCTCCGCAGTTGCCGAACGGGAGAGGAGGCGGCGCCGCTCCGAGGAGCATGTAGTTGAAGAGGGAGACAGGGTCGGCGATGTCGTAGATTCCGTCGCCGTTGGTATCACATGCGGCGCGGCACGTCGGCGTCGATCCGCCGGCGAACAACTCGGACAGAATCGTGACGCCGTCCGCCACATCGAGCGCACCATCGACGTTGCAGTCGCCGCGGTTGAACAGATCGCCATCGAAGGGAAGCAGTGTCACAACCCCGTCGATCGAAATCGCCGAACTGCTCATCCCCCCAGCAAAGGTGGCAGCGAGGGGCACCGGGAAGGGGCTGCCCTGGTCCTCACTGAACGCGAGCGTCGTCACTTCGGTTTGGCCGGTCAGCAGGGCTGGCTTGACCCGGTATTTCATTCGGATGACCGGCTCCAGCGTTGCGTCGAATTCGACAAATTGGAAACCGCCCATGATCACGCCGACGCTCCACCCGTCCGACGTGATATCGAACTGAAAGAATTCCAACGAAGGTGGCAAGAGCGATCCGCCGAGGTAGGAGATCGGCCCCATGGGGGCTCCGAACATCAACTCGAGAAAGTCCGGGTCGTGGACTCCGCCGGCCGAGAAGCCCTGGACGGGACCATCGTATCCCGGGTCGGGCTCCGACAGTGTGAACTGCGTCTCGAAGAATCGCTCCGGATCGTTGGTGGAGTAGTAAACGTCCCGGTCTTCGATCGTGAAGAGGAAACCCAGCGGGTCGAAGATCTCGACCTCACCGCCGAACAACGCCGGCGTCGCAGGACCACTGACGGTGTCGAGCGCGATCGGCACCATCTGCGGGGCGGGACCGACACAGAACTCGACCGCGGTGGTCGTCTGCTCGTCTCCGATCGCGAGGTAGCTCGCCGTGACCAGGAAATGAACTTCAGAGATCGGCAACGGCATCAACCCGAGGCCCGGCCCAGCGCCGACGATCACGTTCACCGTCCAGCCGCCCGAGTACTGTTCGAACTCGACGAAGTCCGGGGTCGGAGTGAGTAGTTCGAGGTCGACCAACTCGATCACCGTCTCGTCGAAGCAGACGCCGAAGCTGTACGCCAGCACCTCGTCACCAGAGTTCGAGAGGTAGGAGTTGATGGTGAACTCACCTCCTTCGAAGACGTTGGCGCCGTACATCAACAGCGTGTAGTCCCCTGCAAACGTGGCGGACGAAAGCAGGGTGGTCAAGAACAGCCCAGCCAAGAGTCGACGTTTCATAGGTTCTCCAGGATCTCAAACTCACTACGAACCACGTTGAGGGTAACCGAGGGTAACCCTGCTCAAGGGCAGGACAAGCGTCGAACTGATCACCAGCCAAATCGAATCGTCCCGACGGGCACTCAGACCGCCTTGAGCGAGCGGTTCTTAGCTTGACGGCCAGAGACGCCAGAGACGCCAGGTGCGCCGACGGAGTCACCCCGTCCGGACGAGGTTTGCCCAGCGATGATGGTTCAGGCGCAGCGAATCGCGCGAAGCCATCTCGGTACATTGCGAGTGAAACGCGTGAGTGAGTGCTGCAGGAAGCCGGACACCGCTGCCAGTTCGTCGGCGCCGATCAGCATCGCTGCGGTACGCGGACTGGTCTGCAGATCGATCACGTCGTCCATTCATGAAGGACGGCTCAAACGACGAGATCAACTTGCGAGCCCTCTGCGCTATGCACAACGCGTGGCATGCCGAGCAAGGAGTTCGGAGCTGAATTCATGAGTGCGAAGATCACCGCTGCGCAAGAGTCGTCGGGATCGGCCGATCGAGCAAGGGTGGTACGCGAACCTCGGCCTCAATACCGTGCGACGGATTATCGAGCGACATTCGGGTTATCAAACAAGCGGTCCACGCGAATCCCGTCCGATCGAGGCGTCTGCCACCGACGAACGAGCTAGATCTCGCCCAGGCGAGGCGACCGATTCCCAGCTCCGGCAGGAATCACACAGTGTGCGCGAACATCCAACTATTCCGCTCAACCCGCAACGGAGCCGGGCCCGCGCGCTGCCGCTCGCCCGGAACAGATCAGGACTGGCCCCGCTGCGCCCGTCCGTCGTTCCTGCCCGTGCTTGTTTGCCAATCCGCACCCCTGCGACCAACCCCCACTCCCGTGCCTCAAAGTCGGCGGCGAGCCAGCGACGGTCCCATCCCCAACCCACTGAACTTCGAGCCGCGCCACGATGCGCTCGTCCCCACAACCAAGGCAAACGCGGGTCCTGCTCTGAGCGGCACGGTAAGCCCTTCGATGGGGCGTCGTTGAGTTCTATCGCGTGGCACCCGGTCGCTCTACCGGGCGACACTTCTCTACCAGCCCGCTTCCACGATCAGCCCGAGGAGACTATCCGCATTGAGTTCGTCAACCGCGCCAACGCCGCAGGTTCCCGATTCACAATCGTCTAATTCGAAGATGCCGGATCGCGTGGCTGTCGCGCGGAAGCTGCGCTTCTTGATGGAGACGCAGCACCTCACCGTGCCGGGATTGGCCGAGAGGCTTTCGATTCGACGGCAGTCGTTACAGCAAATCGTCGACGCCAAGGCCGACCCGCCGCGTCACACGCTCGTTGATCTCGCGAAGTACTTCGGCGTGGATAACGACTATTTTGACGACGTTAAAGCGGAGAAACCGGCCAAGGCCGATTCGTCTGCCAATACCAGGGGGCACGCCCGCGGTCGGCCGTCGCCGGCGCCCGCGAGGCGAACGGAGGCGCCCGAGGGGTTGACCCTCAAGACGTTGGCCGTTCGCTATCAGGGGCTTGTGGAGCTGATGATTCAGAAGGGGGTCTTCAGCGCGTCCGAGTACCACGACCACATCAAAGCCGTGGAAGATCGGGCGAAGAAGCCGTGACTACTTCGAGAGCTGGAACTGCAGGAACTTCCACTCGCCGTCGAGTTTGACCAAATGCTTCAGCTTGAGCTTCCGGGGATCGTCGCCAATCTTGTAGTCGACGGCGATGGTGTCGATGAAGAGCACGGCCTCTTGGTACAGGCCGCGTTCCCGGGGATTGGCGACCGCCGGACGAACCGATTCGCAGCCGACGTAGCTCGTCTCTTGGCCTCCTGCGGTGGAGAGCTGAAACTTCTCCCACTCGACCACATTCAGGTTGCCGCGAGTGCTCGCGAATAGCCTCGAGAACGCCGGACTGAACAGTCGGGTCACGTCCTCATCGCTGAGGAAGCACGGCTTTGCCGCCTCGGGGTCACCCGACGCCAGTTTCTCGAGGAAGTTGCGACTCATGGCGTTGAGCTCTTGCTCCATCTCCTCGGGGGACGGGACTGGAGGTTGGGTCGCGGCGAGCTCGGTGTCTTGGCGCTCCTTGTCGCGCCGCAGCCGTGCGACCAGGTCGCCGACCTCGGGCGTTGACGCCTCGCCCGTTTGCGACACCACCGATTTGATGGGAGGCACAGTTCCACCGGTGCCGGTCGTTCCGGTGCCAGGAGCGGCGGTGGCGTCCTTCTTGGGCGTCTCATCCGGGATGGACTGTGACAGCGCACCCTCGGTGCCGGCCGGCTTGGTCTCACCCGACGGGGCGCCGATCTTGTCCGCACTCGTCTTGGCTGCGCCGTCCGTCTTTGTGGTACCGGTGGTCGCGTTCGACGCGTCGTTCGAACTGCAGCCGATCAAGAGCGCGGTCAATATCCACGCGGCAACCGAGGTCGATCGGTTCATCACAATCCTCCAGCGGGTGAGGGGAATCCCTCGTCAGGGTAATGTCGATTTCGTCAGAGCGTCGGATTCAGCGTTCTCGAGTATCTCGCGGGCACGATCAGCGTAGCCGTCTCGGCCCATCAGCGCGAAGGCGGCAATCTTACCAGCCTCGACGCCGGGTTGGTCGTACGGATCGACGTCGTAGAGGTCGCCAGCGACGGAAGTCGCGAGTTCGAACCACGTAAAGAGCGCACCCAAGTGCCACTCGTCGAGGCGGTCGATCACGATTTCGCTGACCGGTCGGCCGGCAGCCCTGAGCGCGGCCACGGTTCCTTGCCGTTCGGCGCGGAACAATGCGTCGAGCGAAGTACCCCCCAAATAGGCAAAGTCGGAATGAACATCGCCGGCTGTCATGTCGATCTCGGCCGGGTCTCCGGTTTCGGCGGTGGAGAGGATCCAGTACTGCTTGTCGTCCGGGCCGTCGCGGAACAGCTGCACCAGCGAGTGCTGGTCGGTCGCCCCGACCGCGCCGAGCGGGGTCGAGCCGCGGTGGACCACCGCGCCCGAGGTCGACTCCCGCTTGCCCAGGCTTTCGGCCCAGAGCTGACAGAACCAGTCACCAAAGGTTCCGAGCCTGTCGCAATAGCTCAACAACACCTGAATCAACTGGCCGTGTTGAAGCGCGAGCGTCGCGTGGCTGGCTACGAAGTCGATCAGGGTCTTGGCCGCGGTACCCGACAAGTCGGAGAAGATCGCGTCACGGGTGGCGCGCGCACCTTCGATCAGGCTGGCGCCGTCGAGGTCGAGCAGCCGGGCTGGGGCGAGGCCAACCGGAGTCAGGACTGAGA
>JAJFFE010000373.1 GCA_021776775.1 Planctomycetota bacterium
AAAACAAGCACGTGAAGAGAACCTCGCCCCCGCGGCTCGCGCACGATCGCGAAGCGAACACGCGACACCGATCCTCGACGAGATTGAGCAGATCCTCCGCGAGTTGGTCATCGGAGCACTACCGAAAAGTGCGCTGGGTGAGGCGATCTCGTATGCCTTGAATCACTGGCCAGCGCTCATCCGGTACGTCCAACATGGAGAAGCCGAGATCGACAACAACCTCATCGAAAACTCGATGAGACCGGTCGTGCTTGGGCGGAAGAACTACTTGTTCGCGGGTTCCGAAATCGGAGCTGAAGCCGCGGCAGTCCTCTACTCGCTCACCGAGAGTTGTCGTCGCTTAAGCATTCCGGTCAACGCGTACCTGGTCGACGTGTTTCGTCAACTGGCGACCGTTGATCCGAAGAACCGCGATGAGATCTGCTCGCTCACGCCGGCACGTTGGAAGGCAGCGATCGCGTCAACCCTGGGGTAGGTTGCGTGCTTACAATTAGACCGGTCAGGTCTCCGAGACCTAAGGACACGCCGCGAACGCGTCACACGAAACCGAATCGATCGTGGGGTCGACGCCGCAGCTGATGCTGGGGCCCGGAATAGGTCCAGTCCCTTGGAAGAGCGCCCCCAACAGGAAGATGGCATCCCCGACGTTTACTCCGCCATCATCATTGCAGTCGCACGCGCTCAAGCATTGCGGTGGTGCAGAACCACCGAATAGATAGTTGAGCATGAAGATCGCGTCCGCAATATCGGTCGATCCGATCCCGTTGCAGTTGCCTCGCAGGAAGTGCGGCTCACACTCATCGGGGATGCCATTCAGGTTCACATCCAGCGACGTGCCCGCAAGCAGCTCGCAGGAATCCAAGACTCCGTTTCCATTGCAGTCCTGCTCGACGCCGATAGCAATCTCGCACTCGTCCGGTATCCAGTTCGCGTTGCAGTCGAGACTCGCTCCACTTGCGAGGTCGCACTCGTCGGGAATCTCGTTGCCGTTACAGTCCAGAGCCTCGCCAGTCGCGATCTCTACAGAGTCCGCCACTCCATCGTCGTCGCAGTCGGGGTGCCACTCGTACGCACCGATGTCGACGAGCGGGACATTGCCAGCGCCTGTGTCGGACGCAAGTGGAGAATCCCAGCGACGAGGATTCCTAGCGGTATCGAGTGGAAGGGCTTCCGTGGTGTCGCCGTCGCCATCGAGGTCGATCGTATCTTCAGGGAGGAGCAGGTTGCTCCCGGCGTCGACGCACGGAGAGTCCGCCGTTAGTCGAAGGTCGTCGTCTTCCGTTCCCGCGATTCCGTCGGGCCCGAGTAGGTCTTGGAATTGAGGGTCTGCTGAAAACGAAGTTCCGCCACCGGCCCAGCCTTCGATGCACGAGTACGAGACTTCTGTAGCTCCGAAGAGTTGCGACTCCTCGACACCACCTGACGCGGTCGAGTTTCCGAAGAGAACGCAGTTGCGGACTGCACCGCCGGCATCGCAGTAGAGTCCACCGCCTAAGCCCGGGTCCCCAGGAATGCCAGTTCCGGTAGTCCCTCCCGAAGAGTTTCCTGAGAATGTGCAGTTGGCTACTACTACCGATGCACCTGCGAACACCGCTCCGCCGCTGCCACCGCTCCCACCCACGGTTCCATAACCCGTCGGGCTCAATGTTCCGCCATCGCCGGATCGATTGCCCGCAAAGTTGCAGTTCGTAACTGTGAGCGGGGAGTCGGCATGCACGGCACCGCCGCTGCCGCCGTGTCCGCCCCCCTGGTCATAGGAGTCGCCGCCTGAGCCGCACCTACATAGTCGAAAATCACAACCGACCAGATTGAGCGTGCCGCCAAACCAAGCCGCGATCCCGCCCCCGTGCCCCGCGCGTCCGCCGAACATGGTTACGGTGGCCTCGGGAATCGAACCCGTCTCGTTCTGAACGAAGGCGCACGCGAGGAGCGTACAAGTCGATCCGTTGAGTGCAATGGCCCCTCCTCGACCTGAACTAGTCCACTCCCCACCATAGGTCTCAGGAAACCCAGTACGGTTTGAGAAAAATCGTGACTCAACGATCGTGAGAGAGCTGTCAACAGCACAGACTCCACCTCCTGCACCGCTCGGAAAGGAATAGTACACGGGCGGTGTGTTTCCAGTTCGACAGAACGATACGTCGATATCGTTGCCCGTAACGGTCGAGCATTCGAAATAGCAGCCCCCACCCCGGCCACTACTGCCGATACCTGGAAGATCGCCCGCCCCGCCACGCTCCGTCTCGTTGGCCGAGATCGTCACCTCCTGTAGGACCACAACGGCAGCGACGGCGCACAAGCCACCTCCGTCACCGCCGAATGCTCCAGCCTGTGAAAAGGAGGCATTGTCACCACCGATCCCGGACCGGTTGCCGTCGATGGTGACCCTAGTCAGAATCAACTCCCCTGTCGCTGCGAGCACACCGCCTCCGCAGCCCCCTTTCCCCGCAGCAACGCTCACGGGATCGGTAATCCACTCGAAGTCCCCGACTCCTCCAACACCTGCCGTGTTGTTCGAAATCTCGGTGTCCACGAGGGAGACTATGCCCGCTTCACAGTACAACCCCCCGCCTCCTCCGCCTGCTCCGCTAACGGAATCGATGCCGACTGCACCCATAGCACCGTCGCCAGTGCAATTGTCTCGGATGACACACTCTTCAAAGTTGACACTTGCTGCGCCCACGACCGCTGCCCCAGCGCCATTTCCGCCGGACAGGACCAAGGCTCCGGGAATCGCATTACCCGTACGGTTCTCCTTGAGGACGCATCGGGCTACAAACAACGCTCCGCCATCGACGAGCAGACCTCCGCCGGTACGATCCACCCCGTCGCCCTCCGCGAACCCACCACGAATTGTAAAGCCGTCGAGGACTGTCCCCGCTGCGAGACCGTTGGCTCGCACTACGTGGTAGGAGTTCTCAGCGATATCCGGATCGTTGGAGTTTAGGTCACCGGTGAGAATCGTGACATTGGCTTCGGGGTCGCGCTCCTCGGAAGAAGTCTCGAAGCCGGCGAATCCACCGAGCAAGGCGACACCGCTGGCGAGGTCGAAGCTCACCATGCGATCACCGTCAGGTTCAGTCGGTCGGTACGTCCCCGCAGCTACCCAGATCTCGTCACCGGGAGTCGCAATGGAAAGGGCGTCTTGAGGATCCGCGAAAGCGCTCGCCCAACTCGTGCCAGCGCCCCCGGAACCAGAGCCGTCGACATACCACACGGCCCCGACCTGCGCCAGGCACGGCGGGACAGCGGTGGCCACGAAAAGGCAACAAAGCGCGACGACGTGACCCATGATCTCACCTCTGGTTCGAGCGAAAGCTGTGTTCCCAAGCCTTCAGTCGAACCGCGTGTTCGCGTAGAAGGCTCTTCCGAAAAAAGAAGGTCGACCAATAACGCTCGGGCCCCAGTGAGACGTCTTGGTTCCGGGCAATGCGTCCGTGCCGTTGCCTCCTTCCGACTCGCGTCTCAGAACCCCCGCGGAATGTCCGGCGGCCACTCCGGTCCCGGAAGTATGGGGTTGGGGATCAACGCCTCTATCAACTTGGAAAACGTAAACTCGATTGCGAAGGCTGTAACACATCCAAGAGCGTTGGGCGGCAACTCAATAAAACCCAGGGCGGTATTCTCACCCACGTAGCAGCCGTATGCAGTGTTGAGGAATGACAAGACCTGAAGCGCAGTAGCGAGTCGACTTACATACGTGGCAAGAGCTGTTTCGCCGGTGGGGTCGATAAAGACAGTCGGGTTCCCGTTAAACATCGCGTATCGATAGGGTGCAATGGGATCCCGGGTGATGGACCTTCCGAGTTGAGGCGAGTAGTAACGAGCTCTAAAGTAGTACAAGTCGCCGAAAGAAGTTCGTTCTCGACTCTGGAATCCGAGATCATCATCCGTGGGCGCTTGATCGAGTTCCCGACCGAATGAATCCAGATACCCGAAGTCGGAGACTTGGCCCTGATCGTCGACAAGGTCTGAAACGGATCGAACTTGATTGGATAGATACCATTGAGTCTCTTGAGCTTGCTCGAACGCCAAGGGTGTGTCTATCCCGCGCCCATACATTCGACGTTTGACTTGCGTACCGAAGTCGTCCAGTACCACTACTGCGTTGTTTCCATCGTACAGGTACTGACGAGTAAGACCTGACTCCTGGCTCCTCGTTCTTCTGTTTCCAGCATCGTAGCAGTATGTCGAGGCCCAATCAGGAACGACCGCGAACTCATCGGGGTAGTGCAGTATTTGTATCAATCGATTTCGATGGTCGTACTCGAACTCCGAACGTGCCCCCGATGCGATGGAAAGCTGTCGAGACAGATTCCCGTTTGCGTCGTACTCATACTCGTAAGAGTCGTCTGACCTGAGCTGGTTTCCTGTCCCACCCGGCTGCTGATAGGCGTACACGTATGTGCCACTCTCATGGGAGGACAGGCGATTGCCGACACCGTCATAGGAGTAGTTCTCAGCAGGCGGAGAAAAGGGAGTGCCGTCCAAGACCGTGTAGTCCACGGCCAAGATCCGACGTAAGCCGTCCACGGAAAGGTCAATTTGCAGATCGCCCTTTGGCGTAGACTCGATGATCTGTGTGGGATCGCCAACTTCATTTCTGGAAATCTGATATCGATGAATGAGTGTGTCGGTCAATGAGGCCCGATGCTCGATCAGGCTCAATCGAGAAGCACAAGACCCGCAGTCGTACTCATAGTCAGTCGTGACGGCAGGAGAAGCGTCTAGGATGTTTGCATAACGCAGAGACTCAGTAACAAGGCCATTGCCATCTCGAGTGAAGTCCATTCGCTTCTCATCGACGTTGGCTCCCGACTGTAGAACCTGAACAAGGAGATTCTGGAAATCGTACTCGTATCCCGTTTCTCCGCCCAGACTATCGATTACGGAAGTCGTGTTCCCGTTTCCATCGTGCCCGTAGGAGACCGTGTATGGGGTGGCAGTACCGCCTACGGCGCCAGTCGTAAAGCTCTCCAGCTCACCAATCGCGGTGTACGCGAGCTCCCATTCTGTGTCCGGACCGTCCACTGCTTGGAGACTTCCGGCGTCGTCGTAAGCATATTGAATTGCCCGAACCGACGAAGGATCGGCCACGAAACTCCAGAGTTCCTGCACAAGTCGCCCAGCTGCGTCGTACTGGTACTCCGTCACACGTTCCATGCGATCCACACGGCGCCGCAGTCGGCCCAACGAATCATGTTCGAAGTGCTCCACAACAGAGATACCAGATCCGGCGGGCTGGCTTGGAAACGAAATCGCGGCAACGTTTCCGTGAGTGTCGTAGGAGAATTCCCACACCGAACCATTCGAATCGACGACATGCTCCCGCAGGCCACCAGGTGCGTATGAAATCTGCGTCAAGTTGCCAAGCGGGTTGGTGACCTCTGTCAGGTTGCCTGCAGGATCGTAAGAGAACGTCGTGCAATTCCCGCTCGGATCACACTGAGTGGTCCTGAGGTCGAGCCCGTTGTACGTCCAAGTCCACATTCGACCTTCTTCGTCCTCGGTCGAAAGCTGATTTCCACGACTGTCATACGTGTAATAGGTAACGACGCCGTCGATCGATTCGAGAAGAAGATTGTTCTCCAGGTCGAACTCTCGACTGATCACAACGGGATCTCCCGCGCTCGTGACGAGATCCACATAGCGCAGCTCCTGCACCACGTTGCCGCGTTCATCGAACGATAGAACAGTTTGATAACCACGCCCGTCAAGGACGACCTGCTGTCCACCCTCGACCGGCGAGAACTCGAAGCACCGCTCGACGGAGGTCTCTGGATCTCCGTCCGTGGCGTCCAGGAAATCCTGCGATCCCGGATCCACGAACTCCGAGCATTGGGCAACGAGTCGCCCTTCGTCGTCGTAGAGTGACTGCAGCACGGATCGCACCAGCGGGTCTCCGCGGCCGTCTGTGTCGTACTGAACCTCGATTTCGGTCAGGTGGTGAGGAAAGCTCTTGCTCGCCGTGTACCCGAAGAAGGTCGGGTTCTCGTTGAGGTCACGAACCTCGACCAGGTTCCCCGCCGCGTCGTATTCGTACTCGAGCGCCGGAGGGTCAATCCCGTCGTCGGGATCGAGGTCTGGCGGAATAATGCGCTCGATACGACCCGTCGCTTGATCCCGCTCGAAGACAAGCTCAACCGTCGTCGTGTTCGCGGGATCGGCCGGGCTCCACACTAAACCTCCCGGTGTTACGTCGATCGTGTTGCCGTTGCGATCTTCGATGAGTTGCAGTCCAGCAACTTCGTCGAGGGTGTACTTCACGCCTTGCTTGGTCGTGAAGAGGAACCTCCGGGGATTAAACGGAAAGACGAACTCGACGAAACTCGACCCGGTAGAGAACAACGACGGCATGAACACATCGGTCGCAGCAGACCACGCTTCTAGCGTGTCCGTGACTCCGGGATCCGGCTCGAATCGTGGGTTCCAGACAATGCCCAAAAGGCCTGGCGTCGGTGCGAACGTGAATCCGACCCGGCGACCGTCCGGGCGAGTCACGTATACACGTGTGTTGGTATCGTAGGGCTGATCGGTCAACCCACCGAAGAACCCGCCGCTACCTGGAGGCGCCTCGTCGACGTTGTCGCGCACGTCACCGGGAAGCCCAAGTCGCCATCCTGGTCCAAAGTCGCCGGGCGAAGTATCCAAGCTGTCGTACTGTCGGGTTACCGTCAGCGGGATCCCGGCCACTGGGATGACCAAATCCGTGAACGAGAGAGCGAAGTTGCCGACTTTGAAGTCCCCAGCAATGTGGAGATTGAACGAGACTCCACCGTGCTGACACGCCCCGGCAACACCAAGAGGCTTTTCTGGATCGGGCACGGTGCACTCGTAGCCCTCTATCTCGATGCGATACGAGTCGTTCGGAAGCAAGGTCGGGTCGATGGTGCCTAAGTAGCCGTTAGTGACGTTGCCGAGACCGGCATTGATTACGCGCACCTCACCCGTCGACTCCCGGACGATCCGTACTTCCCAATACGCGACTTCGACAATCTGCGGTGGCATGGAGCCATCGAGATCGTAGACGCTGCCGACCAGGTCGACAGGACAGGTGATCGTGCTCTCGGGCTGAGGACTCGGCGGGAAGTCGATCTCAACAATCGGAAGGTTCGGGTCCGCGGTGAAGTCGATTTGCGTCGTTGCCAGACCGACGTTCCCAGCGGCGTCGGACGCAGTCGCCTCGAGGTCGTAAACGCCATAGTCGGGCAGGTAGAAGAGATACTGTCCTTGGGCGTCGAGCGGCACTGGGGCGCCCTCAACCGTGAGTGTCCGTTCTGTCACGCCAACGTCGTCCGAAGCGAACACAGTCACGACGAACCGAACGGGATTCGACGGATCGGTCACTTGCTGGTAGGCGATCTGTACTTCCGGGTCTACGGAGTCGTCGAGCACCGTCACCAAGAAGCTGGTCTGGGCCATTCCTCCGAAGCCGTCGGAGATTTCCACCGTCACGTCGTGATCGCCCACCAGGTCGGACGCCTGGTCCTCCGTCGGAGTCCAACTCAGGAAGCCGAGCGTCGGGTGCACGGTCATGCCGTTGGGCGCTGTGTCGAGCGCATACGTCAAGCTGTGCCCGTTGGGATCGCTGGCGGCGACGGCAACCTGGAGCGTCTGGCCCATGTAGACGCTGGCATCGTCGATAGCGGAAATCGTGGGCGGGTCGTTGGGCGGAATGACGCTCAGCGTGAAAACTTGGCTCCCGAAGGCGCCCGCCGGGTCAGAGACTCGAATGGCCACGGTGTACATGCCGACGACCGGCGTGTCCCAGTTGATCAAACCCGAAGCGGGATCGATGTTACCCCCGGGCAGAGTTGTCGCGCCGGGCACCAACTCGTAGTCCAGCGTCTCATCCTCGGGATCGTCGGCGACAACCGCATAGGTGTAGGTTTCACCATCGATGGCCGAGAAGACCGGAACCGAGGTGACGACCGGTGGCAAGTTCAGCGCCGAGTCGACGACGTTGATCGTCCAACTCTGCGTCGCAAACGCGCCCGACTCATCAGTCACGGTGATCGAGACAGGGTACGCCCCGAGATCCAGCGCGGTGGGCGTCCACGAGAGCAGCCCGGTCGCTGGGTCGACGCCGACGGCACCAGGAGTCCCCGCGTAGGTCAGCGTATCCCCAGGATCAATGTCTTGCCCGACCGGCTGGTACAGGTATGGCAGCCCAACCACCGCGGTCAGAGGCGGCGCGCCCGTCAGCGTCGGTGCGTGAGGATTCGTGGCGACGCTCCCCACGGTAAGAACGAAGCCCTGATCGGCGTAGGCACCCTGGCCATCGGACACCCGAACGCGAATCAGATAGGACCCCGCGAGCGTGAAGTCCCACGTGACCAACCCGTCCGCCGAAACCTCGATCGGCGTCAATGGATCGGGTACGGGAGGGAATGGCATCTCCAAAGTGAACGTGAGTGGATCGCCATCCGGATCCTGCGCCATCGCGAGGTATTGATACACCGCCCCCACCGAGGCGTGGGTGTCCGGCAAACTCGTGAAGTACGGCGGTCGATTCACCTCGGGAGACACCTCGAGCGTGAATGACTGATCGGTGAACGCGCCCCGGTCGTCGGTGACTCGGATCGTAATCGCGTGAGTTCCTAGCTCCGGAGTCGACCACGACGTCAGCCCGGTGTCCGGGTCCACGGTCAGGTCCCCGGGACCGACCAGCTTCGAGAACTCGATCGCATGACCGTTCGGATCAACCGCTGACGCCGTGTACGAATACGAACTGCCAATCTCTATCAGAGTCCCTGGGAGAGAAGTGAACAGCGGAGCCGCATTGTCGGGCGCAATCCACGAATACTCGAACAACACCGGAACCTCGTCAGGATTATAGAACGAGATCCACTTCCAATCGGAGCACTCACCCGCGGTCAGGAAGTCCGCGCCACCTTCGGGCGCCTCGAACTCGAAGTACGGCTTGCCGCCATCGGTCAACCCATCGGGTGCGTGCACGATGACGTTCGGTTCGGTGAAGTTCTCGATGACCAACCGAATCGGGTAGTCGACGAGTCCTGGCCCGCCATTACACGCCCGGGACTGCATCAGATAAATCGAGGTCGTCTCGGAGTAGGTCGTCTGCTGGAACCCGGCGGAGAGTTGGAGCGTGTAGTCGGTGAACGTCTCGACGTTCGGGATCGCGCTCGCGACGTTGTTGTCCTCGTTGCACTCCGCGACGATGCCCTGGAGACCGCCGGCATCGTCGGCGACGACGAAGATCTCCTGCGTGCAGTCGTAGTCGAGCGGGAGTTCGAGTGCGACGTCCTCGTAGCTGCCCGCGGTGATCGGGATAGTTGTCTCGACGGTTCCGAGTAGTTCGGCACCGCTCTCGGGATCGCCGGCGTAGAACGACACAGGGACGGGTGCGAATGCCGTGAAAGCACCGGCGTTCCCGATCCGAGCAGATACGGAACGCAAATCCGACGTGCACGTCACAGACAAACGCGATGCCGTGAGGTCGGGAAGCGAGAGTGGTGGAGCTTCGGTCAGGATGTTCTGGCGGAAGCTGTTGTAGGGATTGTCCGGAGGGAAAAGCCAGTTCGGTTCGGCGTATGTGGGGACGGAACCGTCGTCGTTGATGTTTGTGATGGAATAGGCGTGCTGATTCGCAATGGAACGAGTCGCAACCCAGCCGGGGCCGCTGAAGGCGACGAGTCGGTACAGGTATCCCGAAGTTCCCGGTATCGTATCTTCGGATAACAGTAGATCGGCTGCGCCGTCGAGGTCGACGTCCGCGATTACTGGGTACTCCGCGCCGGTGCCGTGCTGGGAGGGGACCTCCAGTATTATCTCCCCGTCACTCCCGTTGAAGACGTACAACGCGATTTCGTCCTGATAGAAAATCTCAGCATTGCCGTCGCCTTCGATATCGAAGACCGTCGATCCGGTGCGATTAGAGCTCAAGTCTTGAGTAGGGTTACTCCAGAGAAGCGACCCATCGGAGTCCAGCGCGACGTATCGAGTCGCTCCCGCAACACCGATCTCAGGAAGTCCGTCTCCGTCGAAATCGGCGACAACTGCTCCGCCTCCCGCGCCGTCGTGCGCCTCGAGCCCAGTTTTTTCCCATACAATGGTCATATCATGTTGGAGAAGAGCGATGCGGTTTGGTGAGACGACAACAATTTCACCAAGACCGTCGGAGTCGAAGTCCGCTACCGCGACATGACCATCAACTGAAGGGGTGGACGCCATTATCGCTCCGGCCGTCCAACCTGCGGTCGTCTGACCGTGATAGACCGTGTTGCCAGTCAGTAGCTCAGGATGTCCGTCAGCATCAATGTCGGAGACTACCGACAGCAACATGATGGGTTCGCCCCCGTATCCTCCGGTACCCGTCCAGAGCAGCGTGCCAGTATTCGAGAACGCTTGGCGACCGTACGTGATCTCCGGCGAGCCGTCACCGTCAAGGTCAGCAATGCTGGCTCCTCCGTTTTCGCTGTTCGGAGAGACCACTTCAGTGGGCACCGACCACTTCAGCGAGCCGTCATTCTCAAAGCACAAGAGGCTGTCGAGTGCGGCTCCGGGGATCACGATCTCAAGAAGGGAGTCCCCGTCGATGTCTGCAATCGCCGCCGAGGCGGGTCCGGCGACCAATGGACTATCGACCTCAAACTCGATCTCACCCGTCACTCCATCGACTGCGCGGAGCTTGCCCGTCCAGGTCGGACTGGCGGCTTCGAAGACGACGTAGATCACTTCAGGCTGCGGATCCTCGTCCAAGTTTCCCACGGCAGGTGTCGAGTAGAGCCAGATGTGGGACGTCGGATTCGTGACGGACCACTTCTCCTCTAACGATAGCTCGAAGGGCAAGACCTCACGCGCACAATCCACGGACTGACGTACGTAGTTGTTCCCCTCGTCGCTCTCCGGGACCGTGTTCTCGCTGTCGACGTAAACGGAGAGCGAGGCGCCGGCGAAGGAGAACTCACCAACAACGTTTATAAGTACCTCAGACTCCTCGTCCGCAAGTAAGCCCTGAACGACCGTCATCCCTAACAGAGTGTCAACGCCAACATGAAAGATCGAGTCTTCGTCGACATCCTCGAACAGTGCGATCGAGAATGCTCCAGCGTCGCTTCCCAAGTTGGAAACCCGAACCGTAGCAAGCGTTCCCGAAAGCTCAACAACGCTCAATCCTTCGATCTCGAGATTGCGCGGTACAAGGTCCGCGCACCCGGAGGGGCCACCCTCTGGCGCAATTCGGTGAAACCCGTCCTCGTCTTGCACGTACAGGCTTTCATGGTCTGCACCGAAAACAATCTTGCAAACACCGAAGTTGAACTCCGTCGCGAACACCTCGATATTGCCTTTGGGATCAACTTTAAGTATCGCATTAGTTACATGATCAGGGACATACAGAGCATCACCGAATCCAGAACTCTCACCCGAGAATCTACCGGAGCCGAAACGCCTCTGAGAGATTGGAACCGCTGGTACCAGTGTCTCCCAAACGAGGCCAGGAGTCAGGTAGTAGATTGCCGATAACCCGTCGCTATTGCGGTCCGCATCTATAAACGTCAGCTTTCCGACAAAGGATACAGTCGGGGCGAACTGCATAGTGGAATCAATATCGGTTCTACCGGGAGGCAGGGTACTTGTCAAAGCCGTCACCACGTAGCTAGTGTCGATGTGGAAGAGAGTCTGACCACCGCCGCCTATGTCGCCGTCATAGGCATAAAGACCAGGAGCGTATCCGCTTGAACCGTCGGAGAATGCCACTGTAGCAACGACGGTGTCTCCTGAGAAAGTGGCGACAGTCTCTATTTCCCAACTGGGGTCCACTCGCACTAGGATTGACCCAGTGGAGTTCCGGGCTGCCACGAACAGTTCGTTGTCGAATAGGCCTGTCGAATCAAATTCTGGGAAGACGGCCCCGGTGTACGCGGAGAACCCCGGCCACTGAAAAACGGCATCCAGATCTCCCTCGCAGTTGACTCGTTCGACGATCAGGAAATCAGCCTCGAGTCGTAGGTTCAGAAATCCAGAACCGTAGTCGGGATTGCGTATGAGGCCGACGGTTCCGAGATCCGGCGAAGCTGGAAACAAAGTCTGAACTTCGAAGCCCGCTGGAACCGTGATTTGACCAGAGACTCGTCCGACTAGCAGAAGCAATGCAACGACAACAAAAAAGTCATACCTAGTCATCGGCGGTGTTCCTAATCAGTTACAGGTGCTGCCTTGGCAGTCAAGCTGGTCAAAATTGCCAACGTCTTCGCCGCACCCCGGGTAAGGCGTCGGCGGCGGTGGCGATCCGGGAACGAACAAGAAGCTCAGCGTGTAGATCGCGTCCGCAATGTTCACCTGGCCATCGTTGTTGGCATCCGCCGCGTCGAAGCACGCGAAGTTCGGGCCCGCAACGAACAAGTAGTCGAGCGTGAAGACGGGGTCCGCGATGTCGACAGAGCTATCGTTGTTCGCGTCCCCTCGTGCGAACTGACCATCCCCGGCCAGCAGCTCTGGGTGATGATCCGTAAATGATCCGTCCACGATCGTCGCTCGATAAGTCAACCCGCCGAGGCTGGTCTCGGAGTTCCAACCGGCGATCTGGAACACGGCTCCGTCCACGAGATTGAACGCGATCTCTCCGACGAGTTGAAACACACCCGGGTCGGCGTCGAAGAGCAGCTCTCCGTCATTGGTCGACCACGCGGCGACGAGGAGTCGCCCCGGCTCGACAAGGTAGCTACTGGTGCCGGCCGTCGGAGTGAAAGGATCTTGGGGATCAACGATGGGGTCGAACGGCGTCACTAGCGTGGGGTCGTACTCAAGCACCACGGTGAACCCGGTGATCGCCGTTGCGACGTCCACGGAGACCGGCAGGAATACCTTCCGATCCGTCGGCCCAGCCGAGTCATCGATGAACACCTCACCCGCCGCCAATCGGAAGCTCGGGTCGACGACATCGAAGCCGGCAACGTCGTCGTCAGGATCAAAACCACACCCCACGCCAGGCTCGGGCAGTGTGCTGCCCGCCACGTTCGCGGACCGAACGGTGAGGTAATCCGCGATCGTGACCCACTCGTTGTCATTTGCGTCGGCGACTTCGAGCAGAGCCGCACCCGAGCAATCGAGTGGCAGTGCGCTCCCCGCAAAGAGAAGATCCAAGAGAGGCGTCTCGTCTCCCACGGTGACGCTACCGTCCTCGTCCACGTCGCCTCGGACGAACGTGCCAGGCGGAGGATCTACGGCTATCGCGAAGTTATCGACCCGGACGCCACTCAGTGTGTCGAAGTCCGCGTTGACCAAATCAACGTACAGCGTCGCCACGGTACCGTCCGAAACCCCGGTGAGAATAACCGTCACAGTCGTTCCATTCCAAGTGACGACGGGAGTAGGCAACGGATCGTCGCTCATCTGCGGGGACAAGTTGACTTGCCCGTCCTCCTGCATGTTGAAGAACGAGCTGGCCCCGAAGAACCACGGCTCGATCAGCGGAAGCAGGTCGTTGTCCAGCAGTGACACCTCGAAAGCGTCGGGTGCAAACGACGACCCAAGATCAAATCCTGGATCCACCACGAGATCGAACGTCAACGTGCTGGCGAACGCCGGCACGGCAAACGTCTGCTGCAGAGTCACGAGGAACGAATCACCCTCGACGAATAGAGCTTGCTGCGAGTCGACCGTTACCTGACCGGGAATGATTGAACCGCCGGATTCAAGTGCGTCCCAGCCCTCGAGGTCGACGTCGAAAGACCCGTTCACGATTCCAATCGGGGGCGGCGCGACTGGACCCGCCGCAGCCGCGCAGGGTGTGCGGAGGACTGTTGACGATCCTCCAACTCCTACGACCTGCGCGGTGACGCAGGGGCCAGATGCGAAGACGTCTCCCGTCCAACTGACCGAGATTAGCAATGTCACCACGAGCGATAGCCGCAGCAGCCAATCGGACGATGCCCCGAGACCTTGCATCGCGTCTCCATATGTTCTTTGCCTGATTGAATGAGCCAGGAGAGGAAGTGCCCCCCGGGCTTGAGTCTATGGATCGTCGACCGGTTGGCAAGGCAGCGAAGCGATCGATTCGACTGATGTGGCTGCGCGATCCATCGCCGGTCGTCGCGAGGGCGAGCTTCAAGTCCAATCTAAGCCGTGGGTAAGCGTTGTGCCGCCGGCTTGGCGGTGTCTCGACAGCGCGCGTCCAACCGGCAGGCAGCGATGCCGTTCAACGATTGGGAAAAGAACCGCCTCGTTGAGTGCCGAGCACAGTGGTCATAGTGTGGTCTCGGTTGGTAAATGAAACCTACGGTCAGGAGAACTATGAAAGCCATTCGTTTCATTCTGTCAGTGGTCGTCGTCTCGACACTCAACACGATCCTCGTTGTCCACTACCTCGGTCACCCCGGAGTGTCCGCTGGCCCTGTGGCAACGATGAACGGCGACGTCAACGGGGACGGTGGCATCAACATCGCGGACCCGGTCTACCTCTTGGACTGGCTGTTCGCGGCTGGGCCGTTGCCCGTTGCCATCGCTGGTCCGCCCGGGTTGACGGCTGATCAGGCGGAGATACTGAGCCACATGAGTATCGAGTACCTCACCGACGAGATCGGCGGTTCCTACAAGACCATCCGATTCACCGGAGTCAACGTCCAGGTTGTAAACGGACTCGGCGCTACCAATGGACTACCGTCTACCCCGTACATCTTTGGTTACGACTTCTTTGAGGCCAATGGAGTTGGCAATCTGATCCTTGGCTACAACGAGCCCCGAGCGTCGACGACAGGCCACACCGACGATCGGAGTGGTTCCCACAACGTGGTGGTTGGCCGAGAGAACGACTACTCAGGATATGGCGGTGTGGTTTTCGGGGAAGACGGATGCATTGGCGGAGGCTTCAATTCCGTGCTAGGTGGGCAGGGTAACGAGGTTCGTCCATTCAATGCGGGTCATTGCACCATGGTGGGCGGGCAAGGGAATGAGATCGAGGGCTACAACAACGTGATCGTGGGTGGCAACGGGAATGATATGATCAGCCACCCGACATTCTTGAGTGACAACGCTGTGCAGTGTGTCATCGTCGGTGGCGCCAATAACACGGTAGATGCCTCGATCGGTGGCACTGCGGTCCAGGCAGCGACAATCGTTGGCGGGCAAAGCAACAGCGCAATCGGCCAAGCCCTTGGGGGTGTGATATCAGGTGGGGCCTTCCGCGCTGTTTCCGGTGAAAACGACTGGGTGGCCGGCTCGCTCTTCGAGGATCAGTAAGGAGGTATCATGAAACGCATACTCAAGCTCGCCGGGATCACCGCGATCGTGTTCGTTATCAACGTTGCCATGCTCGTCGGGGTCGTTGGTCTTGTCGCCGTGAACGCAGGGCCTGGACCTTCGGGGAATGGGGATATCAATGGCGACGGATCGATCAACGTTGCCGACGCCGTCGCCTTACTTGCCTACCTATTCGAGGGTGGACCGGAGCCGGCAGCGATCGCTAGCAGCACTTGTTCGGCAGAGACATGGCCACCAAGGCCTGAGCTCATGTTCTACAAGGAAGACTTCTCCGGCCCCGAACTGTTTCCGGGGGAGGCCCATCCAATCTTCGTGGTCCCGAGCGACATGTGGTTCGTGATGGCCGAAGATTCAACAAGCCTACCAACGAGGGCTAGCTTGGGCGTAGCCTCGTCTAGAGTGCTCAACTCTGACCCGAACTCCTCAGGTGCCCTGGGCATCGTTGTTGCGCCTGGTGAGACGTTGGAGATGTTCCACCCTTCTTGGTGGGGAACTGGCAGTTACTCTGCCGACTACAGAATTCGTGGCTACTTCGTGCCAACAGATAGGCCCGTCGTCGGTGGGTGTTGGCCGCCGCACCCAGAGAACATCATCTCGCTCGATGACGGTGCGGAATCGGTCTCGGTTCCTGCGCTTGGCGTACACGAGGTCTACACCGTCCCGATCGGACAGCACTTCGTGATCACAAACCTCGATCGTAGCGGTGACGATTCCGTCAGACTCATCGCGTCCTCGGGAGGCGTAGATCGACAAGTCCTACTGGATCAGTTCACGATGGACACACAAGCTGGCATCCCGGGAGTAGGGCCGGTGGTCGAAGCTGGCGAGGCCCTTCGTTTTGAGAATCTCACCGGAGCGGCCTACTCGGTCAGCTATCACATTGCCGGCTACCTCGTCCCGATGACGCCGTGAGCAAGAATCTGTTAAGGCAGAAACTCTGCGTCCGATCGTGACCGGGATCTACAGTGACGCGAGCATGACCGCGAGAGCTAGGCCGGTGCGAAACCGGAGGCGCTTTGACCGTGCCCGTTGGATCGCGGTGAGTCCCTCGCAGGTCTTAGGTCCAAGGAGTCAACGTCGTTCACCGGGGCAAAGCAGCGGCTCGGCGGATTTCGCCTGGGTCTCTGGCCTCGATCTGGTCCCAACGATCACCTTTGGTCTCCTCCAAGCCTGCGAGCACCGGGCCTGCCTGCCATTCGGCTTTCCGTTGGGGGTCGCTGGCGGATACCCTGAAATCACTCGAGAGAGGGGCGAGCTCGCCCCCCAAGACTAGTCACTAGTCAACGTAATCAAGATCCTGAACGGGAGAACTCATGCAGCGATGGTCGATATTTCTCTGCACCCTTTTGGCGATCACAATGTGCGCCCCAGCGCACGCCGACTCTAGCTTCCTCCGTGGAGACGCCGATGGTAGCGGGACACGAGACGTCGGCGATGCAATCCAAGCACTCGACTATCTGTTCCTCTCTGGCCCCGCAACTTGCCTTGACGCCATTGACGCGAACGACAGCGGGGCACTGGACATTGCGGACGTGATCTACCTGTTGGACTTCCTGTTCCTGTCAGGGGCACAGCCGCCGGCACCGTTCGACCTCTGCGGGTCAGACCCCACGCCCGACGGACTCAACTGCCTGTTGAACTCATTCTGCCCGGACTCACCAGTCTTCGAGTCCATGCCTGCTCTCAGCGGCGAAGTCGATCTAGAGTATTCCTATCTGGCCGTTGCACCGACCGCCGTGACATTCGGACTGGAGCTGGCTCCTTTCGGCGCGTCGATCGACGATCTCACCGGAACACTCACCTGGACCCCGCTTGTGTTTCAGGCCGGACCGAATGACTTCATTGTCAGGGCCACAGACGCGATAGGGCTCTTCACGGACCAAGAATTCACGATCGCGATAGAGGGCCCCCCAATTTTCACCTCTTTCCCGCCAACCACCGCCGATGAGGGCGTTCTCTACAGCCTTCACGTCGAGGCTCTCGACCTCAATGAAGATGACGTGGTGACCATTGAGTTCATCGCGGGCCCGTCCTCAGCTACCTACGACCCTGTTGCAAGTGAGTTGAGTTGGACACCAATCCCGTCCGAGGGCGGATTGAACCTGTTCACGTTCCGAGCGACCGACGACACCGATCGGTTCTCCGAACAGGTCTTCGCTGTCGTCGTCGACTCCACCGACGAGCCGCCGCAAATCACCTCCGCTCCGTCGTCGTACGGAGCAGCCACCGTCGCATACTCCTATGCGGTGTCGGCTGTCGACCCCGAAGGTACCTCGATCACGTTCTCATTGGTTTCGGGACCCTCGGGTGTGAGTGTCGATCCCATGTCCGGCCTCCTCCAGTGGACCCCTGGCGATGATCAAGCCGGTGTTAGCGCACTTGTCGTCCAAGCCGAGGACGCCACCGGCCACATCGACACGCAGGAGTTTGATGTCGCGGTCATCCCCGTAGCGCCGGATCTCGACCCCCTCGGGACCCTGACCGGTGAGATCGCTTTTGACCTCTCTGGATCGGCCCCAGGAGCGACCGAAGTCGAAATCGTCGGCGCGTCCGTGCCTGCCGTGGTCCCCGTGGACATGGCGGGTGACTTCTCCGCGCAAGTCATGCTGAACCCCGACGCGATCAACACGCTTTATCTGCGATC